>JABSRK010000132.1 GCA_013213915.1 Planctomycetota bacterium | reverse complement strand
CGCGCGCCGACTCTGCACCGCATGGGTATCCCGGCCTTCGAGCCGGTACTCATCGAGGGTAACGCGATTCGCATCAACCCGCTGGTCTGCACCGGGTTCAACGCCGATTTCGACGGCGACCAGATGGCGGTCCACCTGCCCTTGTCGCTCGAGGCGCAGATTGAGGCCCGGACGCTGATGTTGGCGACGAACAACGTGTTCTCGCCCGCGAACGGCAGGCCGATCATGGCGCCGACGCAGGACATCGTCCTGGGCTGCTACTACCTGACGGTGACCGGTCCGGGCACCTACGAGACCGTCACGGATTCCGAAGGTCGGGACATCATCAAGGCGTTCGCCACGCTTCTCGAGGTCTTCCAGGCCTGGGGCGAAAAGAAGATCAAGACGCATCAGCGCATCAAGGTGCGTATCCCCGGCCGCACCATCGTGGACGAACGCGGCGAACATGACATGGGGACGGAGCTCCTCGAGACGACCGTCGGTCGCGTGCTCTTCGACGACATCCTTCCGGCGGGCATGCCCTTCTACAACCGCGCCCTGAAGAAGCGGGCGTTGAGCGATGTCATCGTCGATTGCAACAAGCGCCTCGGCCTGCAGGCGACGCTCAAACTCCTCGACGACCTGAAGGACCTGGGCTTCAAGGCATCGACCATGGCTGGACTGTCGTTCGGCAAGGGCGACATGCGTATGCCCAAGCGCAAGGCATCGATTCTCGAGAGCGCTCAGAAAGAGGTGGAAGCTGTCGAAGTGCGCCGCGAGGAAGGCGCGATCACGGAGAAGGAACGCTACAACCAGGTCATCGACATCTGGTCGCACGCCCGCGAGGCCGTCGGCAAGGAGATGATGGAGGAGCTCAAGGTCGACCGCCGTCCCGGCGAGAACTACATAAATCCGATCTACCTCATGGCGGACTCGGGCGCTCGTGGTTCCATCGACCAGATCCGGCAGCTCGCTGGCATGCGCGGTCTGATGGCCAAGCCGTCGGGCGCGATCATCGAAACACCCATCAAGGCGAATTTCCGCGAGGGCCTGAAGGTGCTGGAGTATTTCTCCAGCACCCACGGGGCGCGCAAGGGCCTGGCGGACACGGCGCTCAAGACCGCGGACTCAGGGTATCTGACGCGCAAGCTGACCGACGTGACGCAGAACGTCGTCGTCACGACGATCGACTGCGGGACGCCTCGTGGCGTCGTCAAGGGTGCCGTCATGAAGGGCGAGCGCATCGAGGTGCAGCTCAGCCAGAACATCCGGGGCCGGACCTCGCGTCAGACCATCCGCGACATCATCACCGACGAGCTGATCGTCGATGAGAACGAGGTCATCTTCGAGGAGGCTGCGTGCCGTGTCGAAGCCCTCGGCTTCGAGAAGATCCAAGTGCGAAGCCCGCTGACCTGCGATGCCCCGCTCGGTATTTGCGCGAAGTGCTACGGCGCTGACCTCTCCCGCGACAAGTTGGTGGAGGTAGGCACCGCGGTGGGCATCATCGCCGCCCAGTCGATCGGTGAGCCCGGGACGCAGTTGACGATGCGGACGTTCCACATCGGCGGAACGGCTTCGCGTGCGGTTCAGGAGAAGGACATCGTTCTCCGGCGTCCGGGCATCCTGTCGCACCGAGGGTTGCGCACGGTCGAGACGGGGCAGAAGAAGCTCATCGTGCTCAACCGGAACGGTTCCATCGCGGTGCTCGACGAGAAGCAACGCGAACTCGAGACCCATGACATTCCGCTCGGTGCGATCCTCCACGGCCGCGACGGCCAGGAGATATCGAAGGCCGAAGCGAAGAAGGGCCTCGTGCTTTGCGAGTGGGATCCCCACACCTCGCCGCTCATCGCGGACGTCCCTGGCACCGTCGCGTTCGAGGACATCGTCGACAACGAGACGATGAAGTTCGAGCAGGAAGTCGGCTCGCGTAAGAAGCGCATGGTGATCATGGAGCACAAGGGTGCGCTCCACCCGCAGATCGTCCTTCTCGACAAGGACGGCGCCAAGCTTCAGCAGTATCACGTACCTGAACGCGCCATCATCGAGGTCAAAGAGGGGCAGAAGATCAAGGCCGGCATCGTTCTGGCCAAGCGGCCCCGCGAGGTCCAGGGCACGCAGGACATCACGGGCGGTCTGCCCCGTGTCACCGAGCTCTTCGAAGCGCGAACCCCGAAAGACCCCTCGGTGATCGCGGAGATCGACGGCGTCGTCGAACTGGGCGACAAGAAGCGCGGGAAGCGCATCATCATCGTCCGACACGACGAGACAGGCAAAGAACACGCGCACCTCGTGCCCCACGGCAAGTACCTGCGCGTGCACAAGGGCGACGAGGTCGCTGCCGGTGACCCGCTGGTCGAGGGCCCGCTGGTCCCGCATGACATCCTGCGCATCTCGGGGGAGGAGGCGTTGCATGCCTACCTCATGACCGAGGTCCAGAACGTCTATCGATCGCAGGGTGTGACCATCGACGACAAGCATATCGAGATCATCATCTCGCAGATGTTGCGGAAGGTGCGTGTCGAGGAACCGGGCGACTCGGACTTCCTCCCGGGCACCGTCGTCGATAAGCACCGTTTCCGGATGGAGAACAAGCGGATCGAGGAGGCGCAGGGCAAACCGGCCACGGTCGAGCCGCTCCTTCTCGGTATCACGAAGGCGTCACTCCAGAGCGAGTCCTTCATCTCGGCCGCGTCGTTCCAGGAGACCACCAAGGTCCTCACCGAGGCTGCCCTGGGAGGCAAGGTCGATCAACTCGTGGGTCTCAAGGAAAATGTCATCCTCGGCCACCTCATCCCGGCCGGGACGGGTTTCCAGGATTACCACGACACCCTCATCAAGCACACGTTCGACCTGACGGACGACGAGATGCCTCCGCCGGAAGAGGTGGCGGAGAGCGCCTCCGCGTAGCCGCTTGTGAGAACCTGATGATCGCGGGGTGCGCCGTACGCGCTCCGGTGTTCGTCGCGTGTGGGCGCATGATACGGTCTTAACATGTCGCTCCGGACGCTCCTGCTGCTCGTATTGACGCCGGTCGCCTCGGCCCAGGTTCTGCCGGTGGCGCATTGGAGGCTGGACGAGGCCACGGGCACCGTCGCGACGGATAGTTCCCCGAGCGGGAATCACGGAACCCTCGTGGGGTTTGGCGGCGCGTCGTGGACCACAGGAACCCACGGCGGATCGCTGTCGTTCCTGGGCGCCCAGAGAGTCGATCTCAACATGGCCGCTTCGTTGCCCGTGTACGACGCGTCCGGCAGTCCCTACACGATCGCCTTCTGGGTCAAGGCGCCGCCCCAGCATGAGCGGAGGATCTATGCGGAGGCCAGCATCGGTAACGTGCTGCCTTTCTACACCCTCGGCACGGGTCGCGTGAATTCGGGGACGACGGACCGTTTCAGATTCGAGTTGCGGAACTCGACGGGCATCTACCTGAAGAAGATCGACTCCTACAACGTGGTCTTCGACGACACCTGGCACCACGTGGCACTCGTCGACAACGGAGGCGCCGTGTCGGTCTACGTTGACGGCATGGCGGACCTGGCCAACTACTCGTACACCATCGTCGGCAATCAGGGCACGGTAGATCGGGTCACGTTGGGCGCCAAGGAAGGCGCCGGGGCATGCTGCAATTTCATCGGCCTGCTCGACGACGTTCGCATCTACGGCTATGCGATGAGTATCTTCGACGTGGCCACAGTGATCGCTGACGGTGTTCTCGTCGCGGGCTACCAGGAGAACCAGCCCGGCGCCTCGCTGATCGTGAATGGCGCGGTCGGGTCGTTCACCAGCGCTCCGCAACTTACGTTGGCTCAGGGGCAGGTCTTCCCCATGGTCCTGTCCACGGTCCTCCCCGGTAACCCCTGGGAGATGGGGGTCGGGACGGTGCCCGCGATCCCGTCGGCGACCGTGCTCTCATCGAACATCGTCAACCTCGACCTCAGCAGCCCGACCCTCAGCTTCCTGAACAACGTTTTTTCCACGCCGTTCGGCGTCTCGCCCGGGCTCCCCGGCGGAGGCGTTGGCGTGGGGACCGCGACAGCGGTCCTTTCCCTGCAAGCTCCGATCACGACCACCCTGGTGTCCCTGCAGTTCGGACTTGTCGATCCGAGCAATTCGGACGGCGTCGTGATCAGCGCCCCTGTGACCCTCTCGGTTCTCTGATGTCCACGAATGCATGCAAGATGTACTTGACCGTCTTCGTGCTCCTGGCGGCAAGTGGGGTTGCGGGGCAGGCGCCGCTGGCGGCCCGGTGGACGCTCGACGAGACCATGGGGATGACGGCCGCGGACAGCTCTGTCAACGCGAATCACGGAACCCTCACGAACTACGCCGTCAACTCGTGGATTCCCGGCGTCTTCGGCAACGCCCTCACGTTCAATGGTTCCACCAACTACGTCGCTTGCACGATATCAGGCGGCATCCCCATCTCTCTTCCCGGCGCTGCCTACTCCGTTGCTGCATGGGTGAACGCGTCGCCGCAGGCCAATCGGGTCATCTACGGTGAAGGCCACATGATGGTCTACTCTGGCGTGGCTGCGGCGTTTTCTCTCGGCAGCGGCGTCAGCGCGACATCGAGTCTTCGTGTGAACATCCGCAACAACGCGGGGGCGACCCAGCTCAGCCAGGAATCCGTCGGCACCGTGTTCGATGGGACGTGGCATCACGTGGCCTGGGTCGACACCGGGCTCGGCCCCGCCTGGGTGTACATCGACGGCGTACGTGACAGCGCTGACTTCAGCTACGCTCGGAGCGGCGTCTATTCCTTCAATCGTGTCGGGCTCGGCGCGCTGATCCAGGCCTTCGCTTGTTGCAGGCTGGACGGCGTTCTGGACGAGATCCGCATCTATCCGTTCGCCCTCACGCCCTTCGATGTCCAGGTTGTCCAAGGCAACGGCACCCTCGGCAGCGGTTTTCAAATGGACCAGCCGGCAGCGCGCCTCGACGTCAACGGGTTCTCCGGGTCCTACGCGAGCGCTGGGCGTGTCACCATCCCGCAAGGCGCCCAGTACACGCTGAACGTAGCGACCTCCCTGGGTGGATTCCCCTGGGACCTGGCATCCAACCCGTCCCCGGCGATCCAGAGTGGCCTCGTGCTGGACCCGGCGAACACCCTCAATGTCCCCGTTGATCCCGCGATGGTCCTCGCCAACAGCTTCTTCTCCACCACCTGGGGTGTCCCGGTGGCCATTCCGACGTTCACTCCGGTCGGCTATGCGCTCTCCACATCCCTGGTCTTCACGGCGCCGCCGACGCCGATGTTCCTCACAATCCAGTTCGGGATGGTGGATCCAGCGGCCGCGGGGGGGTTCTCGCTCTCCAGCGCCGTGGAGATCGACATACCGTGATGCGCGTCTTCGTGCTGTTCGTGGGGGCTCTGATCACGTTGGGCGTTGGTACGACCCCGGCGCAGACCGCGACCATCACCGAGTTCATGGCACGCAATGGCACGACGCTCGCGGATGAAGACGGTGACTTTTCGGACTGGATCGAGATCACGGCGGGGGGGGCCGGCGCGGTCAATCTCGGAGGATGGTCCCTCACCGATGATCCCCAGGACCTCACCAAGTGGACGTTCCCGCCGGAGGTGCTCGCCCCGGGCTCATCGATCATCGTCTTCGCGTCGTCCAAGAACCGGGCCATGCTTGGGTCGGAACTCCACGCCAACTTCAGCCTCGCGGGCGACGGGGAATACCTGGCCCTCGTCGAGTCGGGCGGCGTCGCCATCGCGACCGCGTTCGCTCCGTCATTCCCGTCCCAGCGGACAGATGTCTCGTACGGGACGAATATCGGCGCGCAGTCCCTGATCGGTCAGGGAGCCGCAGCCACCGCCATCGTGCCGACCGACGGCTCGCTGGGTACCACGTGGACCCTGTCAGGAGGGGGCGCCCCGGTGACCGGCGCCATCGCCCACTGGGAACTCGACGAGACCAGCGGCAGCCTCGCGGCGGATGCGACCGGAAACGGCCACGTCGGTGCCCTGGTCAACTTCTCGGGCAACCCGTGGGGTGTGGCCCAGCATGTCGGCGGCCTTTCGTTCGACGGGAATAACGACTACGTCGATGTCGCCGTGGGAGGCGCCTTGCCGGTCTTCGACGGGTCGGGCGCGGCGTATTCCATCGGGCTCTGGGTGAGGGGGCCGCCTCGTGACGATGACCGCGTCTACAGCGAGGGCAGCAGCCAGGGCAACAGCCCCCTGTTGACCCTCGGAACCGGGCGCAGCTCGAACGGCACGACGGATCGGTTCCAGGTCTTCATCCGTAACGACGGCGGAGGCGTGCTGCTCAACCAGCAGACCCAGGCGCCGGTGTTCGACAATACGTGGCACCACGTGACCTGGATCGACGCCGGTGGCTCCGCGAGCGTGTACGTGGACGGAGTGCTCGATCCGGTCTCTTTCAGCTACTCGCTCTCGGGGACCTGGTCGTCCATGAATCGTGTCTCCCTCGGCGCCGTTCTGCGGGCGGGTACGTGCTGCCACATGCAGTGCGATCTCGACGACGTGCGCGTCTATGACCGCGCCCTGCTGCCGTCCGAGGTTCAGGACGTCATGAATGCCTCGTCCCAGGGGACGGCCTGGACGGCGGGCACGACCGGTGTCGGGTTCGATCTCGGCGTGGGGTACCAATCGCTCATCGGCCTCGACCTGCAATCATCGATGTCGGTCGTGAACGCGTCGGCGTTCGTCCGCGTTGCCTTCCCGGTCTCCGACCCCGCGGTGTTCAGCGGCCTCCATCTGCGGATGCGGTACGACGACGGCTTCGTCGCCTATCTGAACGGACAGGTCGTGGCGTCGGCGAACGCCCCGCTCGCGTTGCCGTGGAACGCATCGGCGACGACGGACCGGCCCGACGCGCTCGCGATCCAATTCGAGGCGTTCGACATCTCGGCGTCCCTCGGCGCGTTACAGGCAGGGGGCAACGTCCTCGCCATCCACGGCCTGAACTCGAGCTTCGCCAACGACGACTTCCTCATCGTCCCCGAGCTGGAGGGCGTTGCGGCCGGTCCGCCCATCGGCTACTTCACCGATCCGACTCCTGGCGGGCCGAACGGCATCGGTCTCGTCGGGCTCGTCGAAGATCCTGTGTCCGACGCTCCACGTGGTCTTGCCACGAACACGTTCGCGGTGACCCTGACGTCGCCAACTTCATCCGCGACGATCCACTACACGACGGACGGTAGCGAGCCGACGCCGTCGTCGCCGACCTACGTCGCTCCGATCACCGTCGCGACGACGACAGTGCTGCGGGCACGAGCATACGTCACGGGGTGGGTCCCATCGGAGGTCGGTACGTGGACGTGGATCTTCGCCGGGGACGTGCCACAGCAGACCAACAGCCCGCCCGGGTTCCCTTCCACGTGGCCGGGAGCGCCCGCCGCTGATTACGAGATGGACCCGCAGATCGTCAACGATCCCCTCTACGCACCTGTTATGAACAACGCCCTGACGTCCATCCCGATCGTCTCGGTGGTGACCGATCTCGACCATCTGTTCGGGCCGTCGGGCATCTATGTCAACCCGCTCCAGGAGGGGGCGGCCTGGGAGCGTCCCGCGTCCGTCGAGTGGATCTACCCGGATGGGACTCCCGGCTTCCAGGTTGACTGCGGGCTGCGCATCCAGGGGGGGGCGAGCCGCCTGCCGGAGAAATCCCCCAAGCACTCGCTGCGCCTCTTGTTCAAGAGCCAATACGGCCCGCCGCAGCTCGAGTTCCCGTGGTTCGAAGGGTCCACCGTTACGTGGTTCGATACCGTGATCCTGCGGGGCCACTTCGGCAACACCTGGATCCACTGGCGACACTCCGAGCGCGCCATCGCCACCTTTATGCGCGACCAGTGGATCAAGGACACCCACCGGGCCATGGGGCAGCCGTCGCCGCACAACAACTACGCCCACCTGTATCTGAACGGCCTGTACTGGGGGCTGTACAACCCGACGGAGCGCCCGTCGGCGCCTTTCCTGGCGTCACGATTCGGCGGCGAGCCCGAGGACTACGACGCCATCAAGGGGGGCAGCGCCGTGGACGGCGACGCGACCGCCTGGAACACGGCCATGAGCATGGCGAACGCGGGTCTCTCGACCGCGCCGGCGTATGCAGCGATCCAGCAGTACGTCGACGTGATCAACCTCGCCGATTACATGATCCTGAACCACTACGGCGGCAACTGGGACTGGGATCACCACAACTGGTACGCGGGTCGTAAGCGCGAGGCGGGCGCACAGTTCCGGTTCTTCTGCTGGGATTCGGAGCACATCCTCGAGAGCGTGAACCAGAACGAGCTCTCCCAGAACTCGAACGGAAACCCGTCGAGGATCTTCACCCGGCTGCTGTCCAACTCGGAGTTTGTCGTGCTCCTCGGGGATCGCCTTCACCGTCACCTGTTCAACGACGGGGCGTTGACGCCCACCGAGGCCCACGGGAGGTGGACGGGATTGCGGACGCAGATCGAGACCGCTGTGGTGGCGGAATCCGCGCGATGGGGCGACTACCGCAGGGATGTCCATTCATGGCAGGTCGGGCCCTATCACCTGTACACCAAGAACGTGCATTGGCTCACGGAACAGACGCGGATCTCGACGTCCTACTTCCCCCAGCGGACGGGCGTCATCGTGCAGCAGTATCGGAATGCAGGGCTCTACCCGACCGTTGATGCGCCGACCCTCAGTCCCCACGGAGGGACCATGACGACTATTACGCCGGTGACGCTCTCCGCGCCGGCAGGCACCATCTGGTACACCCTGGATGGCACCGATCCGCGTCTTGTCGGCGGCGCGGTGTCGGCGGCCGCGTCGACGTACGCGAGCCCTCTCTCCCTGACGTCAAGCGCGACGGTGAAGGCCCGCGCGCGGTCCGGCGGATCGTGGAGCGCGCTCACCGAGGCAACGTTCGTTGTCGAGGGCGTGAGTATCAACGAGATCCTCGCGCGCAACGTGAACGGCTTCGTAGACCCAGCCGGCGACCACGACGACTGGATCGAGCTGGCGAACGGGTCGTCCATTGCGGTAGACGTATCGGGCTACTGGCTCACGGACGATCTCCTGGTCCCCCAGAAATGGGCGATCCCGGCGGGGACGTTCCTGTTGCCCGGCGACACGCTGCTGATCTGGGCGGACGACGAGCCGGGGGAGGGGCCGTATCACGCGACCTTCAAGCTCACGGCCGGCGGCGAGTCGGTGGCGCTGTTCCTCCCCGATGGGGTGACGCTCCAGGACGTCCGCGCGTTCGGACCGCAGGTGGCGGACGTTTCGTACGGGCGCTTGTTCGACGGAGGTGAGCCGTGGGTCTCCCTGCCATCGCCCACCCCCGGCGCCCTCAATGATTCGGGGGCCTGCGGGCTGCGTGCCTACGGCGCCACCGATCCCGCTGCGTTCA
>JABSRK010000131.1:2195-9408 GCA_013213915.1 Planctomycetota bacterium | reverse complement strand
CCTGCGGTCCGACCCTCCCCAGAATTCGGGCCGCATGACCACCGGCGCCTACCGTGAGATCCGCCATGACGTCCCCAGGCTCCGGAGCCAGACGATCGATGACCGCCTCCTCCAGGACCGGCTCGTGGAGTCGTTTGTCCGTCATGGAAGAACCCGCAGATCCCGTCCCCCAACCGCCGCCGCGAACGTCCCCCAACGGACGCGACGCGCGATAGTCCGGCCACCGGGATCCCGTGACCGTTCAACTGCCCTCTCCAGCGCTCCCCATGGTGAGGGAGCGAGTAGTTGCTGTTTGTGCGCGACGATCAGCCAGGCGCTCGAGCGCTGACTGCTGACCGTCTTCACGGCGCCGACGCAACGCGTCGGACTGCCAGATCTCCGAACGACGGTCGCCCGAGACCAGGTCGATCTTGCCGCTGAGTCCAGCGATCTCGGCGTGCTCCTCGGGAATCGTCAGGCGGTTCGCGTTGTCGGTGTGGACGCGCTGGAAGTTGCCGAGGATCTGGGTCCGCGTCGCCCGATCGTCCGGGTCTCCGTCGTCGAAGAGCCGATCGAGCTCCGTGGCGTACGCGTCGTACTGATCGGGAGTCAGGAGGTACAGGCAGCCGTCCTCCTCGTAGCCGATGTAGAATGCCCAGGTTCCGTCGGCAGCCTCGGCCTTGTTGAGCTCATGACGGAACATCTGCGGGAGCGCCCAACGGCGCTTGGCGTCTACCGTGATTCCCGCGTACCGACTCATGATGATCTTCTTGAATCCGCGCTCGCCTGGAAGCAGGCCGACCCTTCCCGGAGATGTGCCCCGAAGGGGTCGGCCAGTCCACAGCTTTCCATTTCCCGCCCTCAGGGACAATGCCCCCGAGGTCACTTTAGATGCCGCTGAGATATGCTTGACCTACTCTTTGGCACCGATGGATGGCATTCTGCCCCCAATCACCCTAAACGCGCAACCACCTTTCGAAGAAATGAGGCGGCCTGCGCACCCCTCCTCTGCGCACGGACAGTGGGCGGCCCCAAGATGTTGGGGCTGATACCCGGACGCCCCCAATCGACATGATCCGCATCCTCGACGAAGAAGGTCACCCGGTGGTCGGAGAACTCTTGGCGACGCTGCGGTGCGTGACACGCCAGACCGATCGAGACGCCTTCCGGCGGGCCATGAAGCGCCTCGGCTGCCACCTCGGATACGAGCTGGCCCGCGACCTGCCCAGGACGACGCGACGCTTGACGACCCCCCTGGGCAGCCGCGAAGAACCGACCCTCGACTGCCAGCCCGTCCTCGCGACCGTCCTGCGTGCGGGACTGCCTCTCTGGGACGGCATGCTCGAGTCCCTCCCCGACGCCGACACCCTCGTCCTCGGGGCCGCCCGGAAGGAGGGCGTCCTCGACACGGAGACCGGGCGGATGGAGATCGACATCTCCTACCAGAGCAAGGCATCCACCGCCGGCCGACCCCTGATATACGTCGATCCCATGCTCGCCACTGGATCGACCCTGATGGAGCTCCATCCCCGCGTCGTCGCGGCGACGGGCACGCCGTCGCAGGTCATCATCGCCGGCGCCATCGCCTATCGACCGACCCTCGAACGTCTCGCCGAGGCTCTCGGCGCCGACATCATCGTGGGCTCGGCGGACGACGAGCTCACCGACGAGGGCTACATCGTCCCGGGACTGGGCGACGCCGGCGACCTGGCGTTCGGCGGCGCCTAGGAACCGGCGGGGGGCCCTGCCGCCCAGCGGGCGCCATCTCCGGGGGTGTCGGCCTCAGGCCGATTCCTGGGCGTCACCGTCGGCGGGCGGGGGAACCGTCTGCTCGAGGTTGAAGATGCGTGAGAGGTCTTCCTCGATGGACGCCATCGCCTCGGCGTCCAGCAGGGGGTCCGGCACCTCGTAGACCCGCTCCGTCTTCTTGAAGCGCAACTCCAAGACCTCCCTTCCGTCGGCGACCTTGCGGCCGACCTCCTCCAGGATCTTCTTGCGGAGCAGCAGCAGGGAGACGATCCACGCGACACGCCGGGACTGCCCGTCCTCACGTCCGTCCAGGCGCTTGAAGAACTCGGACAGGAACCCGAGGTCGAGGCGCCGGGCGCTCGGCCGCAACTCCTTCTCGCGCTTCCAGCGCCAGGTCGCGATGGCGTCGCCGTCGCCAGCGTAGCAATCGGGGTGCAGATCCCTGCGCACAAACCCGCTCTCACCAAACGTGAGGGCCGTCACCACGTCCCCACCGGAGAGCAGCGCCTCCTCGCAGACGGCGCAGATCTCCTGCACCCGCTTGACGACCTTGTCCCAATCACTCTCGTTGGCCACGCTCGCGTCCCTCCCGCCTTACGGCGGCTCAGTCCTTGCCATCGCGCCGGATCACCGCCCGCCACCGCGCAGGATCGACCGGCAGCCGCTTCTCGGTGATCGCGCACAGGGCATTGCGGCACGCCTGTGCGACAGGCCTGTTGCCCTCACGCAGCGCGTCGTCCATGGCGCCGACAAGGGCTTCCTTGTCCGCCAGGCCGCCGTCCGTGACCTGGTGCATGTGCAGGGCCGCAAACTTGCGGACGGAGACGTCATCGTCACGGAGGCACTGCCGGAACACCACCCCGCACGTACGCACCTCCATCTTGCCCAACGCGCCGATGGCCTCGATACGCGTCTTCCAGGGGGCATCTTCGTCACCGGCGACCTGCTTCAACAGGGGCACCGTCCCTTGGCTGCGCATCTGCTTCATCGCCTTGACGAGCGCCAGGCGCCCATCGTCGGACGCCCTCCCCCACTCTTCCTCAATGGCGGGCACTGGTGTCTCACCGAACGTCGCCAGCAACTCCCCGAGGCGCGTCCGCACGACGCTGTCACCCAAGCTCCGGCCGAGTCCCGAAACGAGATATGGGATCGCCTCGTCCTTGAACAGGCCGATCTCCAGCTTGGCGCGATCGACCTCTGACCCGGAGTTCGCGTCGTACGCTCTCACATACCAGGACAGCAGGTTCTCGACGAGGATGTTGACGGCGCCCGGACCGAGAGCAACCCACTCGGTCCGCGACTGCACCCACTCCCTACGCAGCACGACGCGGGCAGCCCGCAACCGAACCGGATCCGGGAAGCTCACGAGCGTAGGATCGACGTCCTTCGGACGGCGGCACCAGGTAGCCCACCAGCGCTCGATCCTGGGCTTCCAGCCGACGGGGAGCTCCTCCTCCCCCTGCTCGATCCGCCCCCGTCGCGCGAGCCGGTTCACATGCAGGCCGCGATTGCGGGCCAAAAGCTCATTGAGACCGCCGCCGGTCTCCCGGGGGCGGACGGGCTCGCGACCCGTGCTCCCATCTCTGTCGGTCGACGAAGACGTCGACTCACACCCGGCAAGGAGCAACACAGCGAGGCCTGAAATCAACATCCGGAGAGTTGCCATGGGATCATCCGCTCGGACGCAAACCTGGGTATCAGCAAGGCTTGCGCAAGCTATCACCGGCGTCCGAGAGGGTCAAGGAACGGGGATAGGACAGCCGTCCTCCGTGGCGCCTTCCCCGGCAGCGGGTTACATTTCGCGTCGCGCGAGACCAGCCGCTCGCATCATCATCAAGGGGAGGCCAGTCCCACGCATCCGCCAGGATGCGCAGGCACGGTGTCAAGGGCACGCGATGGCTGCTAACGACTTCGTCCATCTTCACGTCCACTCGCACTTCTCGCTACTCGACGGCAACTGCCAGATAGGGGCGTTGCTGGACGCGGTCCAGACCGCGGGCCAGGACGCCATCGCCCTGACTGACCACGGCAACCTGTTCGGGTCGGTCCAGTTCTACAAGGAAGCGAAGAAGCGGGACATCAAGCCCATCCTCGGCATGGAGGCGTACATCGCCACCGGCAGCCGCAAGGACAAGAAACGCGTCATCGCTCCGGGGCGGAGAAAGGCGACCTACCACGCGACCCTGCTCGCCTCGACCGACAAGGGCTGGGAGAACCTGATCCAGCTGGCATCCACAGCGTACGTCGATGGCTTCTACTACAAGCCGCGGATCGATCGCGAGGCCATGAAGGAATTCGGAGAGGGCATCATCTGCCTCTCTGGGTGCCTCGCCGGCGAAGTCAGCCAGGCGATCCTCGCCGACCGCCTGGACGAAGCCGAGACCATCATCCACGAGTATGGAGAGATCTTCGGTCCGGAGAACTTCTATCTGGAGGTGATGAAGCACGGGATCGACCTCGAGGACACGACGCGCGAGGCGATGAAGGAACTGAGCAGGACAACGGGCGTCCCCCTCGTGGGCACGAACGACATTCACTACATCCAGCACGAAGACTGGAAGGCGCAGGACGTCGCCCTATGCATCGGCACGGGCAAGACCGAAGCCGACCCGAACCGCTTCAGGATGACCACCCGTGAGCTGTACTTCAAAGACACCGCCCAGATGTCCGAGCTGTTCTCCGATATCCCGCAAGCCATCACATCGACGCGCGAGATCGCCGACCGCTGCAACGTGTCCATCGACTTTGACAAGCGGTTCCTCCCCGCATTCACGACGCCTGAGCCTCATGACTCGGCCGCGTATTTCCGCGATCTATGCGAGGAGGGCATCGCCAGGAAGTACCCAGAGGTCACCCGGCGCATTCGCGACCGCCTCGAATACGAAATGGACGTCATCACCAAGATGGGGTTCATCGACTACTTCCTCATCACCTGGGATTTCATCCGGCATGCACGGGAGAGCGGCATCCCCGTCGGTCCCGGCCGAGGCTCTGCCGCCGGATCGATTGTCTCGTATGCGCTGGACATCACCCAGCTCGATCCCCTCCACTACGACCTGCTGTTCGAGAGGTTCCTGAATTCGGAGCGGATCTCGATGCCGGACATCGACATCGACTTCTGCAAGAACGGCCGGGCCGACGTGATCCGTTACGTCGAGGAAAAATATGGCCGCGACCACGTCGCCCAGATCATCACCTTCGGCACCATGAAGGCTCGCGGAGTCATCCGTGACGTGGGCCGCGTCCTTGACATCCCGCTGCAGAGCGTCGACCGCATCGCCAAGAAGATCCCGAACGGCCCCAAGGACACGCTCAAGGGCGCCCTCGAATCAGACGCCGAGGTGCAGGCGCTTTACGCCGAGAGCGAACAGAACAAGCGCCTGTTCGACATCGCGCTGCGGTTGGACGGCAACGCGCGTCACGCCTCGATCCACGCGGCCGGCGTCGTGATCTCCGACCAACCGATCACGGAGCGGGTGCCCCTGTATCGCAGCAAGGATGACATCACGACCCAGTGGAGCATGGACATCCTCGAGGAGATCGGTCTCCTCAAGGTCGATTTCCTCGGATTGCGAACCCTCACCATCATCAAGGAGGCGGTCGACAACATCGCCGAAACGACGGGCGACCAGATCGACATCGGCGAGATCCCGCTCGATGACAAGAAGACCTACGAGCTGCTCCAGCGCGGTGATGCGTCCGGCGTGTTCCAACTCGAGTCCGACGGGATGATCAGTCTCCTCAAGCGACTGAAGCCGGACCGCTTCGAAGACGTGGTTGCCATTCTCGCCCTGTACCGTCCGGGGCCGCTCGGCTCGGGCATGGTCGATACCTACGTCCGGCGCAAGCACGGCAAAGAACCCATCGAACACCCGCACCCGTCCATCGCGTCGATCCTCGACGAGAGCCTCGGTGTCATCCTCTATCAAGAGCAGGTCATGCGCATCAGCAACGTGCTGAGCGGATTCACCCTCAACGACGCCGACAACCTTCGCAAGGCCATGGGCAAGAAGAAGCCCGAGGTGCTGGCGGAGTTCAAGGAGAAGTTCGTCAGCGGCGCCATCGCGAACGGCGTCGAGGAGAGCAAGGCCGCGGAGATCTTCGATCTCATCGAGTACTTCGCGGGATACGGCTTCAACAAGTCTCACAGCGCCGCCTACGCGCTCGTTACCTACCGGACGGCGTGGCTCAAGGCGAACTACCCGACCGAGTACATGGCGGCGCTCCTGACCTGCGAGATGATCACCATCGACAAGACGGTCGAATACACCGAGGAATGCCGCGCCATGGGCATCGACGTCCTCGCTCCGGACGTCAATCACAGCGACGGCGCGTTCAAGGTGGAAGACGGGAGCATCCGTTTCGCCCTGGCCGCGCTGAAGGGCGTCGGCGAGACCGCAGTGGACTCGATCGTGGGGGCCAGAAACACCGACGGCGCGTTCCGTACCCTGTGGGATCTCTGCGAACGGGTCGATGTGTCCAAAGCGAACAAGGCCTGCATGGAGGCGCTCATCTGGGCCGGCGCCATGGACTCTCTGGAGGGGAACCGGGCACAGAAATGCGCGATCCTCGAGGACGCCCTCGCCACCGGGTCCGCCGCCGACCGCGACCGCAAGACCGGCCAGCACGCCCTCTTCGTCGACGACGACTTCGAGGACGAACTTGCTCAGACCGAAGCCGTGTCCATGCCCGATCTCCCCGAGCTGGACGAGCAGGACCGGCTGCAGAAGGAGAAGGACGTCCTCGGGTTCTACCTCACGGGGCATCCCCTGAACCGCTGCCGCGGTGATCTCATGCGCTACGCCACTGCCCAGATAACCGACCTCGGAGGCATGAACGATGCCAGCAAGGTCGTCCTCGGCGGCATCATCAACAACATCCGGCCCGTGACCATCCGGAAGGGAAAGAACGCAGGCCAGAAGATGGGCATCATCCGCATCGAGGACTTCTCCGGAACTTGCGACGGCGTGATCTTCTCGGACCTCTACATGCAGATGATCGACAGCGTGGCCGAAGACAAGATCTGCTTCTTCAAGGGGGAAGTCGATCGGCGTCGCGACGAGCCGTCGATCCGCATTCAGAAGGTGATCGACCTCGGCGAGGCGCGCCACACCCTCGCCCGCAAGCTCACCCTCGCTCTCGCCGACGACGACGAGTTGGAGATGGTCGTCCCCGCCGTACACCGCGTCCTGAGGGCCCACCCCGGCGGATTGCCGGTGTTCTTCGATTACAGGAAGACCGGCCTCGGGTCCGTCACCATCCAGGCGGGCGACGAGTTCCGCATCGCGTTGACCGAAGAGCTCGTGAACGAGCTGGAAAAGGTCCTCGGGAGCGAGAACATCCGCTTCAATTGAGCCAGCCCCGGCGTCCCGGGGTCAGCGATCGTCGGGCAATTCGCTCTCTCGCTGAGGCCGCGCGACGCGCGCGACGGCGATGCACAAGACGAACAAAAGCACCACCATGGCGGCCACGGTCACCCACTGCA
>JABSRK010000131.1:0-2185 GCA_013213915.1 Planctomycetota bacterium | reverse complement strand
AGGCGCGACTGCTGACGCAGGGCTATGCGTCGACCTCGTCAGGCGTCGCCTTGGTCATGCCCACCAGCTCCCATATGGCGCGCCCGCCGTTGTCGCCGAGCCGGTTCTTAACCAGGCGCACGATACGGGTGTAGCCACCCGGACGGTCCTTGAAGTGGGGGCCGATCTCCTCGAACAGCTTCTTGATGACCGTCTTGTCAGGAACCGCCGCCATGGCCCGGCGGACATTCGCCAAGGTATTGGTCTTCGCGAGGGTGATCAGCTTCTCCGCCATGGGGCGGTAGTGCTTGGCCTTCTCGGGCGTCGTCTCGATGCGGTGATGGGTGATCAGCGCACGAAACAGATTCCGACCCAGCGCCTTGCGGTGGGCCCCGCTCCGGTTGAGCTTGCGGCCTCTCAGCTTGTGTCGCATGGCTCTCGTTTCCTCTCGTCGAGACGATCAGACGTCCCGGTGTCAGTTCAGTTGCAAACCGAAATCCACGAGCTTGGCCTTGATCTCCTCGAGGCTGGTCTTCCCGAAGTTGCGAACCGACATGAGGTCGGCCTCGCTGCGACCCATGAGGTCGCCGACGGTGAAGATCTTCTCTGCTTCCAGACAGTTGCTGGAACGCACGGAGAGGTCGAGTTCAGCGATGGACTTCTCCATCAACTCACGATCCGCATCGTCAGCCTCGTCCTCCTCCTCTTCTTCCGCGCCCATGGCCGGGATCTCCGATCCCGGGGAACCGTAGCTGCAGAGGGGATTGAGGAACTTGCGATAGATCTTGGCCGCCTCGGCGAGCGCTTCCTCGGGGCGGAGCGACCCGTCCGTCCACACCTCCAGGTCCAGGAGGTCGTAGTCGGTGAGCTTGCCGACACGAGTATCCTGGGTGCCGTACTTGACGCGTAGCACCGGACTGAAGATGGAATCGACCCAGATCTTGCCGATCTCCCGCTCGACGTCGCGCTGCCCACGACGGGCGCCGGAGTCCGAGTGGCGGCCACCACCAGCGACGTTCTCCTCGGCGGTGACGTAGCCACGACCACGGTCGGCTTCCATCAGTATCTCGAAGTCCATGTTCTTGGACAGCGTGCAGATGGGGAGGTCGGTGTTGACGATCTCGGCGTCGCCGCCGCAGACAATGTCGCCACCCGTGACCGGCCCCTTCTCCTTCCTGTTGAGGCGAAGCGAAATGGGCCCCTCGCCGGGGATACGCACGAGAAGTTGCTTCACCTGAAGCGCGATCTCGGTCACGTCCTCGACGACCCCTTCCACCGCCTGGAACTCGTGGAGAGCTCCCGACACGGTGAACCACTTCACAGCAGTGCCCTCGAGGCTCGACAGCAGCACGCGGCGCAAGCCGTTGCCGATCGTATGGCCGAATCCTCGTTCGAAGGGCTCAATGACAAACTTCCCGTACGTCTCGGTCAAGGTGTCGCGATCGACGACCACTCTGCTGGGAAGTTCCAGGTTGCGCCAGCGGATACGCATATGACTCGATCTCCTGCCCACGGGACCGCGGAGGGCCCGTCGCTTCCTTACTTCGAACAGCCCTCGACGATGAGCTGCTCGCGAATCTGTAGTGGGAACTCCTCCCGTGTCGGAAGGTTCAAGACCTTAATTGTGAGGGCTCCCTCGTCTCGCTCAAGCCAGCCGGGCACGTTCTGGTAGACCTTGGAGGACTCCACGATGCCCTTCACCAGGCTCTGTGTGCGCTCACGCGGGTGCACGCTCACCACATCGCCTGTCTTCAGGAGGATGCTGGGGACGTTCACCTTGCGACCGTTCACGTGCACGAGACCGTGGGTCACCATCTGCCGCGCAGATGCGGGGCCATAGGCGAGCCCTGCGGCGCGCACCACGTTGTCGAGGCGGCGGTCCATCAACTGCAGCAGCACCTCACCCGTATTCCCGCGCGTCTTCTGCGCGAGCGAGAACATCCGGCGGAATTGCCGCTCGAGGAGCCCGTACATCCTCTTCAGGCGCTGCTTCTCACGCAGCTGCAGGCCGTACTCAGACGGCTTGCGCGGGCGCTTCCAGCCCTGCATTCCCGGAGGATAATTGTCGCCGCGCTTCGTGATCGCGCACTTGTTGGTGTGGCAACGCTCACCCTTGAGATAGAGCTTCATGCCCTCTCGGCGGCAAAGCCTGCATTTCGGTCCGGTGTAGACAGCCATGTCTCAGTCGCTCTCCGTCAGACCCGCC
>JABSRK010000130.1 GCA_013213915.1 Planctomycetota bacterium | reverse complement strand
GCAGATGGACTCGGCGTGCGCCAGGTCTTTGCTGATCACCACCTCGGCCCCCAGCTCGCGGCACGCCGCGATCTTGTTCGGGTAGGACTCGGCCGCCATGACGATGGTCGCGTGCACGCCCGCGCGTCGTGCGGCCCACGACAACGCCCGCCCGTGGTTGCCCGAGCTGGTGGTCACGACCCCGGCGCGCGCCTCCTCGGGGGAGAGCTGGGAGATCTGGTTCCACGCACCGCGGCACTTGAACGATCCGGTCTCCTGCCGGTTCTCGAGCTTGCAGCGCAGGTCGATGCGCTCGTCCGGTGAGTCGACCCGGAGGATCGGGGTCCGCCTCACGACGCCGTCGATACGTGCCGCGGCGGCTTCGAAGTCGATGTTCTCAAACATGATGGCCTGGCAGGGGCTCCGATCCCGAGCCTACCGTTTCGCGCCGTTGATGCCGCCGTTGTGCGCGGCCCTGGCGTAGGATTCACCCATGTCACGCCTCACCATATCGCTCCTCGTCCTGCTCGCCGGTGGGTTCGCCGCCGCACAGCCGACGGGGCATCCCGTACCGCCCAGTCCTTTGTGGCTGACCTACGAGGGGGCTCAGGGCCCCGGGGCTGGCAAGCACATCGTGCTCATCGCAGCGGACCAGGAGTATCGCAGCGAGCAATCACTTCCCATGCTCGCGCGCATCCTGGCCAAGCGGCACGGTTTCCACTGCACGGTGCTGTTTCTGGTCAACGAGAAGGGCGAGTCGGACCCCACGTTGCCCATCCGATGGCAGAAGGAGGGGAAGGGGATCGTCCACGAGATTCCGGGGCTGGAGTATCTGAAGACCGCTGATCTGATGATCTTGTTCAGCCGGCTGGTGACGCTGAGTGAGGCGCGGATCGCGCACGTGATCGATTACCTGGAATCCGGCAAGCCGATCATGGGTATCCGCACGGCGAACCACGGGTTCCTGGAGAACTTCCCGTACTCGAAGAACGGGCGGAGCGTGCGCCTCGGTGACGACATCTTCGGGGGCGCCTTCCGGTCACACCACGGGAACTGGCACCAGGACTCGACGCGGGGGCTGGTTGTCGCGGAGAACAAGGAGCACCCCGTGATGACAGGCGTGAAGGACGTCTGGGGACCTTCAGACGTCTACCAGTGCTGGGGCAAGGGCAAGACCCTCGACAAGAGTTGCACTTCTCTGCTGCTCGGCCAGCCGCTCGTCGGCCGTAAGCCGGGTGACGCAGCGAACGAGAAGAAGGCCGCTCTCCCGATCGCATGGACCAAGACCTGGACCGGGAACGCAAAGAAGACCGCGCGGGTGTTCCACGTCACCATGGGCAGCGCCCGCGACTACCAGAGCGAGGGGCTGCGCCGCCTCACGCTCAACGCAGTCCTGTGGTGCCTGGGCATGGAGGAGGCGATCCGCCCCGACCTCAGCTGTGACTACGTCGGTCCCTACGAGCCCCTGGAGAGCGGGTTCAACTACAAGAAGCTCGGCGTGAAACCGAGGAAGCCTGCGACGTATCGGTAGGCGGCGGTCGCCATCGCTCTGACTGCAGGCGTCAATTCCGTTCGACTTCGTAGGCGCCGGTGGATTGGTGGGGAACCAGCGGCCACGTATCGCTGCGGAACGGGTAGGCCGGTAGTTCCCGTGCGTTCATCAACGAACCGAGGGGGAGGTTGGACCAGCCGTAGCGCACGGCGACCGGCTCAGGCACGGCATCGCTCCACACCTCGACGTCACGAGTCTTGCCCCGGACCCGTGCGCGGGCGACGTGGAACGTGCGGTCTTTGCCGGCGACGTAGAAGCCGAGTTCGGCGTCCTTGTCCAGGCGCAGGCCGCGGTCGGTGGCGTCGTCGAAGTTGACGACGATCCTCTTGCCGACGATCTCCATCGATTCGTACAGAGGGCCCCGCCACTCGAGCGGCTTGTCGCGCCACCCCTTGGCGCCGTACACCTCGGCCAGCGCCCATCGCGCGGTGCGTTCGCCCACAGGGAGCTTGCGTCCGGGGTGGATGCTCTGGTTCGAGTTGGTGTCGAAGGTCACGATCAGGCCGGTGCCTTTCGTGCGTTCCCACGTCCGGTGCTGCACCTCGCGGACGATGTTGGTGTGGTGGTTCATGTCGTATTTCATGGAACGACGGTTGCTCCACCCGGCGATCTGGATCAACCCGAACGGGAGGTCCGCTTGGCCGAACGCCTCGCGCCACGCGTCGATGACCGCGGGATAGGTCTTGGGGAACGGCTTCCACCCGACAGTGAAAGAGTTGTTCTCGCCCTGGTAGAAGAGCGCGCCACGGATGGCGAGGCCTGCAAGCGGCTTGATGACGCCGTTGTACATGCCGGCGGGCTGCCCCTGGTGCGCGGGGTTCTTGCCCTCCTCACGCCCGCCCGCGATCCATGCAGCGACCCGCTCCTTGTGCTTGTCGAAGTACGGCTGCATCTCGGGGATCTTCTCCAGCACGTTCCGTGGGACCCAGTGCTGGGCCATGGTCCCGCCCCACGAGGTATCCACCAGCCCCACAGGCACGCCGAGGCGGATGTTGAGACGCCGCGCGAAGTAGTACCCGACCGCAGTGCAGTGCTCCACCGTATTCGGTGCGCACACGCGCCAGTCGCCCTTGGGGAAGTCTGTCTGCGGTTCGGGGCGCGCGATCTTGGGGAGCCGGATGAACCGTATCGCTTCGTGGTTCGCCGACGGGATCTCGATGTCCGCGTCGGTGCTCGCGCGCATGGCCCACTCCATGTTGCTCTGGCCGCCGCAGATCCATACCTCCCCGACGAGGACGTCCGCGGCGGTGACGCGAGCGTCGCCCGTTCCCTCCACCACCAGCGCGGCGCCAACTGCGTTCGCCGGCATGGCGCCCAAGGTCACCGACCACGCGCCGGTCTCGCTGCTGGTCGTCTCGCGGACCTGTTGGCCGAAGCGCAGCGTGACCGCTTCGCCGGGGGACGCCCAGCCCCATACCCGGACCGGCTTGTCGCATTGAAGGACCATGTGGTCGCCGAAGATCCGCGCCAGCCGGAGCTGTGCCGGTGAGGCGGCGGTGACGAGCAGGATGGCCAGCCCAGGGAGCAAACAACCGAGTCGGGGCGTGTGCATGGCGGCCGATGATACAGGCATCGCGCCAGGTGCAGAGCCCTCAGGCGAGGATCTCGCGTAGCACGTTGCCGTGCACGTCCGTGAGCCTCAAGTCGCGACCGCCGTAGCGGTACGTGAGGTCCTTGTGACGGATACCGAGCTGGTGGAGGACGGTGGCCCACAGGTCGTACACGGTGCAGGGCTTCTCGACAGCGTGGTAGCCGTACTCGTCCGTGGCCCCGTAGATGGTCCCGCCCTTGAACCCGCCGCCGGCCAGCCAGATGCTGAACCCGAACGGGTTGTGGTCGCGGCCGTTGCTGCCCTGGGCGAACGGGGTGCGGCCGAACTCGCCGGCCCAGATGACGATGGTCTGATCGAGCAGGCCGCGGCGTCGCAGGTCCTTGAGGAGCGCGGCGATCGGTTGGTCGATCTGATCGGCCATGAGACCGTGGCCCTTCTTGATCTCGCTGTGGTGGTCCCACGGGTTGGCGGCGCCGCCGCCCCCCAGGTTCTCGGAGAGCGTGGTGAGCTCTACGAAGCGGACGCCGCGTTCGACCAGACGTCGGGCGAGCAGGCACTGGCGCGCGTACGCCGCCTTGCGCGGGTTGTTCGAGTCCAGGCCGTACATCTCCTTGGTGGCCGAGGTCTCACCTGCGATGTCAACCAGTTCGGGGACAGCGGACTGCATGCGGTACGCGAGCTCGTAGTTTTGGATGGCGGTTTCAACGTGGCTGTCGGACGACACCGTGTCCGCGAACCTTCGATCCATGCGCTTGATGAACGCCAGGCGTTCGCGCTGCTGGCGATCCGGCTCGCGGGGCGTGATGTTGCGGACAGAGTCCTTCTGGTTGGCGCTGATGATGGTCGCCTGGTGTTCAGCGGGGAGGAACCCGTTGCTGAACAGGCTGACGCCGCCGTGGGGAATGGCCGAGCCTCCGCTGCGGAGGACGACGTACCCCGGCAGATCCTCCGATTCGCTGCCGAGTCCGTAGGTGGTCCACGCGCCGGCGCTCGGATGTCCGAGGATCGGGAAGCCGGTGTGCATGAAGAAATTGCCTTGGGCGTGCTCGTTGAACGACGCCGTCATGGATCGCACCACCGCCAGCTCGTCGGCGCATCCCCCGATGTGGGGAAACAGATCACTGACCGGGATGCCGCTCTCTCCGTAGCGGCGGAACGGCCAGTGGCTGGGCTGGATCCTGCCGTTCTGATTGAACTGGGTGCGTTCGATCTTGACCGGCATGGGCTTGCCGGCCTCTCGGGCGAGCCGCGGCTTCGGGTCGAAGCTGTCCACGTGGGAGACGCCGCCGGACATGAAGCAGAAGATGACGTTCTTGGCGCGGGCCGGGAAGTGGGGGCCGCGAGCCACCTCGTCCTTGAGCAAGCTCGACAGGGCGAGCATGCCGAACCCGGTGGAGCAGTGACGCAGCATGTCGCGGCGGGAGATGTGGCAGCGATGGTCCATCCGCATGCTCACCTGATGTAGATGAACTCCTTCAAGTTGATGAGGCTCTGGGCGTAGCCTCGCCACAGCTGATCGCGGCTGAGACGATACCCGTTGGGTATGTCGAGGCGGGCGCGGGCGGCCAGCGCCTCTGCGATCTCCGCCTGACCGCGGTCGTGGTCCTGTCGTTGTGCGTTGGTCAAGGCGGCGAGGACCCGCGAATGGCTGACGAAGCGCCGGTCGCCGGTGGCGCTCGCGAGGACCTCATCGGGGGTGAGCGCGCGATCGTAGACACTCGCTCGCAGGATCCGTCCGCGCAGGCGCTTCCTGCCGTCGGCGGGGGAGTGTCGGAGCCCGAACACCACGATGCATTCGCCGGCGGCGAAGCGTTCAGGTCCCTCGGACTTGTACGCTCTGCCGTATGGCTTGCCATCGCGGTAGGTCGTGATCGTCCCATCGGGTGCGTACGTGATCGCCACGTGTACAGGGCGTTGTCCGGCTTCTGCTTCGGCCGGTCCTCTCAAGGACTGGGTACGTTTGAAGAAGTTGCTGCCCGGGAGCCACTGCCGCGGATCACGTTCGGCGAAGACGATGGAGTCGAAGCGGCCCCCGCCGATGGACTCGACGCTGACGACGCCGCCGCCGCCCTGGTCGAGCCCGTTAAGCTGCACCCAGGCCTCCAGGGTCTTGGCCCGCAGGTCGCGCGCCAGCGCGGCGGTCTCGACGTGGCCGTTGCCATCGAGGACGAGGGCGCCGTCTTCGATACGCGCCGTGCCCTGTGGTTTTCCGTGGAGGGCGCCGATGGCGTCTTTCAGGTTGTCATCGAATTCCCAGCGCGCGATGGGCGCCGGCCCCGGAGGGGCGTCACCTCGCTCCCGTTCCGATTGCGCGCGCAGGCGTTCGCGAACCGGGTCGATGACGCTCGCGCATCGTGCGTGGGCGCGCACGATGCGCTTCTCCAGCCGGGCGGATTCCTTCGCGAGCCTATCGGCGCTCGTATGCATGCTCTCGATGAACCCCGCCGACTGGCGCAACTCGTCCTGCGAGGGAGGACGTCCGAATGCGGCCAGGAACATCTGACGGAAACGCTGGGCGTCGTCCTCGAGGGACTTGTCACGGAGGATGGATTTGCTCCACGCCCCCGCCTTGGCGACGACGAACGGGTCGTTGAGCAAGGTCAGAGACTGTGTCGGGACGTTGGTCGTGTCTCGACGGCCACGCGTGGTGTGTGGCTCGGGTGCGTCGAAAATGCCCAGCAGCGGATCGAGATCGTTGCGCTTGACGCGGACGTACACGCTGCGGCGATGGGTGTTGCCGGACACCGGTGGCCCGTACATGTCGTTTTGCAGGTGTCCGCTGACGGCGAGGAGCGCGTCACGAATGGCCTCGGCTTCGAGGCGGCGCAGGTGGGCGTGGGAGAGCAGGCGGTTGGACGGATCGGTCTCGGTTGCTCGGGGGCTTGCGCGGTGGTCCGTGCAGAAGGTCTCGGACGTGACGAGCAGGCGAATCAACTTCTTGATCGACCAGCCCGAGGACGTGAACCGGTGGGCGAGGTGATCCAGCAGCGCGGGGTGCGTGGGCTTCTCGCCGAGCCGGCCGAAGTTGTCCGTCGTGGCGACGATCCCCTGTCCGAACACGTGGTGCCAGAGACGATTGACCGCGACCCGGGGCGTTAGCGGGTTGTCGGGGCGGACCATGTCCGCTGCCAGCTCGAGACGGCCGCTGTGATCGGACCCGTAAGGCTCATCGTCGATCGCTTCCAGGAACCGTCGGGGCACGGGTTCGCCGGGCTTGTTGTGATCGCCACGCACGAACATGGGCTGGTCGAACGGCTCGGCCTCCAAGATGCCGGGCGCCCGCGTCGGCACCGGCACGTCCTTGTCCATGGCCCGGTATTCGCGGACCAAGGGGGCCACGCCTGGGAGCGCGGGCAGGTGCGTGGGGAGGAGGTCGTTGCCGACGAAGAAGTTGAGGAAGTTGGCGCCCGCGTTTGAGAGATCACCCTCGGCCCAGGACGTGATGCATGCCCGTAAGGCGGTGACATAGAGCGCGGCGAGGGCGTCGCGCGACGTCGGCGCCTGCGCCGTCGCGGCTTCGAACAGCGGGCTGACGAATGCGGCCTGCTCGTCCCGCGGGACCTCGTTGCGGGCGGCCTGCTCGTCCGAGACAACCACCACGTCGGTGATCCCGAACCACGAGCGCTTCGCGTTGGCGTTGTGCTCCACCGGATGGTCCGCCGCCGTGCTCAACTCGACGTATCCGTGATCACCCCTCCAGTACCTCATGTCCCAGCGCACCCACCGCGGGTTGCCGCCGTTGAGCCCGTGGCTGGGGTAGACGGTCCCGCCCCGCGGGTAGTTCTGGACGACGTAGCGAGCCTTCGCCCCGCCGTCGCCCATGACACGGACGTGGATGGACCTCATGTCGAACCGGATTCGGGGCGAGCTGAGGACCCCGTTGTGCTTGCTCGAAGTGAGGTGGGTGTACACCCCGGCCGGCAGGATCGCGGCGACCGCGCGATCACCGCCCGGCAGCACGTGGAAGCCGCCTGCCGGGGTCGGATCAGCGCCGAGTCCGATGCCGTACCGGAACCACTCCCCATACGCGTCTCCTGACAGATCCCATCCTCGCTGATCTCGTGCTCGTTGCTTCTCGAGGCGCGCCACGCTCTTCTGCCAACCGTTGGCGAGTTGGGACCAGGTGCGCGCGAAGGCGGCGGGCCCTGCCTTCCTCGTCCGGGCCCATGCGTGCAGGGGGCTCTTGTCGTCCTTGGTCGCTGCCTCGAGCAGTTTGCTGAGGGACTCCTCCGTGCCCGAGAGGCGCCTCGGCAACCGGTCCACCGTTGCCAGCCACGCACGCGCGAGCTCTCGCTTGATCCGTCCCTTGAGGACACCCATGGGCTGCTTGTTCTTCTCCAAGCGGTCGGGCGTGTCGATGGTCACGAGGGCCGGACGGCAACTCGCGAGGATGCCGTAGAGGGCGTAGAAATCGGATTGTCCGATGGCGTCGAACTTGTGGTCGTGGCAGCGCGCGCACGACACGGTCAGCCCGAGGAACGCCTTCGAGAGGACGTCTATCTGGTTGTCCGTGAACCGCACCTGCTCCTCGAGGGCGTCGGTCGGTGCGAACCCGTGTTGCACGAAGCGGTACTGGGCGATCCCGAGGATGGACTCGTTGATGCCGAGCCCGGTGTTGACGCGGGGCTCCGGCAGCAGGTCCCCCGCGACGTGCTCGCGCACGAGCTGGTCGAAAGGGACATCCGCGTTCAATGCCCGGATGAGGTAGTCGCGGTAGCGCCACGCGTGGGGGATGGCCGGGTCGCCTTCGCTGCCATGGGAATCGGCGTAGCGGAACCAGTCCATCCAGTGGCGCGCCCAGCGCTCTCCGAACCGGGGTGAGGCGAGCAACCGGTCCACGAGCTTGCCGTATGCGTGTGGTGATCCGTCGCCAAGGAACGCGTCCGTCTCCTCGGGGGTGGGCGGCAGCCCGGTGAGAACGAACGTGACCCTGCGGATCAACGTTCGCTTGTCCGCGCGCGGAGCGGGTTCGAGGCCCGCTGCCTCGAGCTTCTCTTGCACGAACCTATCGACGGTGTGGTCAGACCAGCCGCTCCGGACTTTGGGGACGGCTGGATCATGGATGGGTTGCCAGCACCACCAGGCCATGCGTCGGCGGCGCACCTCGTCCCAGGTGAGGGAGTCCCGCAACTCGCGCGCGCTGGGCGGGGCGTCACGGGGATCGACGGCGCCTTCGTCGATCCACTTGACGAGATCCGAGACCACGCCCGCTTCGAGCTTGCCACTCTCGGCCGGCATCCTCAGCTTGTCGTCGGCGTGTCGGACCGCGCGGACGAGCAGACTCTTGTCGCCGTGGCCGACGATGATCGCGGGTCCGGAGTCACCGCCTCGGCGCAGGGCCTCGCGGTGGTCGAGGGCGAGCCCACCCTTTCGATCACCTGAGCTGTTGTGACATCGGTAGCAGTGCTCGGCGAGGACCGGGCGCACGCGGCTCTCGAAGAAGTCCCGTGAGTCCTGCCCGTTCGTTTCGGACAACGGCAGGATGAGCAGGATCAGCAGGGAGAAGAGTGGGAGCCGGGCGACCATGGCTCCACGAGCGTAATCAATGTGGCGCAGCGAGGCGTCCTCCCCGCCGGTCGAATTCCCGTTCGCTGTCGTCGTGAGTGGGCGTGGCTGACCAGGAGGGACGTGCCCGGGACCTCGAAGGCAGATAGAATTCGTACCTCCAACCGGGTTGCTCACTCGGGGCTGCGTTTTTTTGTGGGAGGCCAGAATGCCGAAGGGTGCGCCGCGCATCGCGGGCGCGGAGGTCGTGTTGCCGTGTCGGCATCTCGACGAGACGCTCGCGTTCCTGTGCGACCGGCTGGGATTCCGGGTCCTCGCCGTGTATCCCGCCGATGCGCCCACGGTCGCCGTGGTCGAGCGAGGTGGGCTTCGCGTCAGGCTCGACGGCGAGGCTGGAGGTGCCCCGGGTGTGTTGCGACTCCTGTGTGATGACCCCGTCGCCGTTGGTGACGGAGAGACCGAATTCGTGGCCCCCAATGGGACGCGCATCGATCTCGTCAACGCCGACGTGGCGCCGGTCATTCCCCCGCTACAGGCGTCGTTGGTGGTGACGCGGCTGCAGGGCGACGCCGGGTGGTCGGTAGGCCGCGCGGGGATGCGCTACCGCGACCTCGTCCCGGATCGCCAGGGCGGCCGGTTCATCGCGTCCCACATCCAGATCCCAGGCGGCGGCGCCGGTGCCGATGACGCCTACACGCTTATCGCGAAGGTTATCCAAGCCACCGTCAGAATTACCGCCGGTGTACTCGTAGTCCCAGCGGCTGGTATGAAAGGTGTGGCCCTCGAAGTCGTTGATGCCCGGGATGCCCGGGAGCTTCGGCCGGTGCAGCGGCCCGTTGGCCATGGCGACAAAGCGGG
>JABSRK010000013.1 GCA_013213915.1 Planctomycetota bacterium | reverse complement strand
CGACGGACTGCCTTGCGCCCACGGGGGGCGCGGGTGCCTGGAACTGTACACCTCGGCGACGGCGCTCGTTCGCATCTATAGGGAGATCGGCGGCCGTGAGCGCGATTCCGCGCGAGACATCGTCGCCAAGGCGAAGCAGGGCCACCGTCGGGCGGCAAGCGCACTCAACAAGATCGGACGCAACCTCGGGCTCGGAATCTCGGCGCTCGCGAATGTCGTCGCACCTGACCTCGTGGTTGTCGGTGGTGGGTTGTCGGCGGCCGGCCGACTCCTGATTGCGCCGGCGCGTGAGTCGTTCAAGGAACAGTGTCTGCCGTACGCGTCCAAGGGTGTGCGTTGGGTGCGTGCGCGTCTCGGAAACAAGGCCGGGTTGATTGGAGCCGCGCTGCTGGGGTTCGAAGAAGGCCTGTGACCCCATGTCCGGGACCGTCCGCTCCCTGCCTTGTCGGCGGATCGAGTGTCGGGACGGGTTCGCGTCCTGAAGCCTCGCCGCCGTCACGGGACCGGCGGACTTGAAGGAGCGTCGCCCGCACGAGTTCCTAACTCGTCTGCCGGACCTCCGAAGCGCCTCCAGCCAGTGATCCCAACCTGGCGAGGAGGACGAGCTGGCCGGTGTGATAGCCCAGGTGCTCGATCGAGTGGAGCATGACCAGTTCCTTGTCGTCCCCGAAAAATTCAGGGCCTTCGTAGGGCTCAGCGAGAGCCGGCGCGTCCACCGAATCGAGCACTTGGATGACGGTGTCCACGGCTTCTCGGAACCGCCCCAAGATCTCGGCTCGCGGCAGGCCAGTTGCCTGGAATTCGAGGGGGCGGTCGCGATCGTAGGCGCGTCCCCCGACCCCGCGAGCGATGTACTTCATCAGGTTGCCTGCGAGGTGTAAGACGAGGTTTCCCATGGGGTTGGCCCCTGGCGCGGGACGGCTCCAGAGGGTCGCGTCGTTCACATCGGCGACGGCTTGTTCAACGGCGGCCGCCCGCTGGCGGACGACGGGCACGAGTTTCCTGGCGAGCGTCACGGTGTCTGCTCCTCCTAATAGCTGTCGTCGGGGACCTGCGAATTGTAGGATGTTGGCAGCGGTTCTGGCTCTTTACGTCGATCCGTTGCGATGGCGACCCGCCCTCGCTGACCAAGGAAGAAGGCCTGCCATGCGAAAGCTCCTGACCGTCGCCAGCGCCCTCGTGATCGTGGCGTCGATGGCGCCCGAAGCTCTCGGCCAGTGCTGAAGTAGAGGAGGCCGCAGCGCTGGACGCGCTGCTTCCCGCCCTTCGGCTCGCGCTCGTTCAGCGCCCCGCCGAACCCGCGGTCGGACCTCGCTCCCGGGTAGTGTGGCGACCACTCCGAGCCCCACTCGGACGGAACGCGTCACGGTCGAGTGGGCCGACGCTGATCTCCCCACGGCGGGAGAGGCCGGATATGGCGCGGGAACGCTCCCGCTCAGCCACCTGGTGGACGAAGACCATCGTCCTTCGAGATTCGTCTCGGGATTGCCGACCATCGTGTTCCTGTACACGGAGGTCGAGGAGGAGAAGGCGCTGACCTTCGAGGACAGCGTGTTCGGTGACGAGCGCGTGGGCCTTTCGTCGCGCTTCTTCAATTGCATCCGCATCTCGCTTGACGACATCCCGTCCGAAAGCGTCCGCAAGCAGTACACCTCGGGCAAGGGGCCCGCGATCTTCGTGCTCGACGCGGAGGGTAAGGAACTCAAGCGTCTGACCGGTTGGAAGACCAGCGGCGCGCGCCTGTACAAGACGATGTCGTCCGTGCTCAAGGCTCGCAGCAAGATCAGCCTGGCTTCGCTCCTGAGGAAGGAAGGCCAGTTCCTGAAGAAGATCGACGAAGCGTACTGGAAGCTCGAGGACGCGAAGTTCGACCTCAACGAGATGGCGAGCCGCAAGGGTAAGAGCGCGGAGCGCCAGCGTCAGAAGCTCGAGGCCAAGATCGTCGCGCTCAAGGCGGACTACAAGAAGCTTCTCGATGCGGAGGCGGCGTTCATCAAGCAGGCTGACGAGAAGGTCGTCGCCGACGACTGATCGGGCTCACCGCCCGGTCCTGCAGAGCCCCGTCGCCACCGGGGCTCTTTTTTTGCCCCAAGGGGGCGGCACTATATCGTGTGTCCGCCACACGTTCCGGCGCTGCGTCCCGCGAACCCAAAAGGCCCTCTAGTTGCGGTATCGCCTCTGGTAAGGTCTTGTCAGGGGAGATCCTACGTCGGTCCACAGCCCCGGTGGACCTTTGTGGGTCGGCCAGGATCGACGCTGTCGCAAAGAACCGAGCGGGTCGGCGGCGCGGTCCGTGAAGAGAAGGGGCTGATATGGAGCAGGGACAGGGATCGCAGGCTCCCGAGCCGTTCGAACGGGGTAGAGAGGCCCAGGAGGGGGGGGTCCATCCGTACCGGAGTGCCCTCGAGAATACGTTGAGGTTGCACAACCTCATGGACCCGGAGCGGCTGCTGCTGCAGGTCCCCGAGGTTCTCAGGGGGACCCTCGGAGCGTGTGTTGGCGCGCTCATCGTGCGACACGAGGGAGAGGACGCGGTGCATCCGATTGGCGCCTTCGACGTCCAGACAGTCCAGCGCCCTCACGTGAAGACCGTGATCGACAAGTCGATCGAATCAGGGTCGCCCGTTGTGGACGGACAGGGCGTCGATCGTCATGTCGCGGTTCCGCTCGGCGCCGGCAACCGTCGTATCGGAGCGTTGTACGTTGGGGTGCATGCGCTCGAGGAGCGGATCGGCAACGCATATCTCGACCTGCTCGGGCTTCTTGGGCGCCAGATCGGCCTTGCCCTCGACAACGCTGCCCACGTTCGGGACATGGCGAGCGTCAGCGCCGTGGGGGTCGAAGACGCCATCCCGTCCGGTCTCTCGCTGCGGGAGTCCAAGCGCCTCTTCGAGCGCCGACTCGTCCGCGCCCGTCTCAGGGAGTCTCGTGGCAACATCGCCGCCGCCGCCCGGTCCCTCGACATGGACCGAGGGCAGCTCTCGCGGCTCCTGAAGAAGCACGGAATCAACAAGCTTGAGTTCAAGAATCCCAGGGGCTGAGTCGGTTCGAAAGACCGAGCGCGCGCGAGCGTAGATAGCCCCGGAGGTCCTCCCATGCGCATCACCGCCGCCTTTGTCTCGATTCTGCTACTTGTCGGCCTGGCATCCGGGCAGATCGTCTTCGACGACGCGAAAACCGAGAAGGTCGAAGCCAAGGCCAAGGAGACCACGGCTCCGGGTGCCCAGGAGCAGCCCAAGGCCAAGGTCTCGCTTTCTGCGTGGATCGATGCCCTCGCCGCTGGTCTCGGCAGCAAGGACGACGTGGTTCGCCGGAGCGCGGGCGCAGCCCTCTTGAGCGTGGGGGCGCCGGCCATGGAGCCGATGAAGAAGCTCGCCGCCGGGGAGGGACGCGCTGCCCGCGAGGCGAAGAAGGTCGTGGCCCAACTCGAGCGCCGCGGATTGCGAGGAACCCGGGAGAACCCGTCCGATCGCCCAGGACGCAGCCGCCGCCGCGATGCTGAGGCCAACTCTCAGCGCCTCGGAAAGGCCCTGCGGGAAGCCGGCTTGACCGACCAGCAGATGAAGCTCGTCGAGAAGGGCGCCAAGGATCGCCGCGAGAAAATCCGCGAGATCTTCCGCCAGGTGCAGGACGGGGAGATCTCCCGTGAGGAGAGCCGGGCAGCATCACGCAAGGCCAACATGGACTTGCAAGCGGATCTCAAGGAGAAGCTCGGCAAAGAGGGCTTCAAGAAGTACCAGCGCGCGTCGCGACAGGTGAACAGCCGCCGTGACCGCGACCGCAAGACGGACCGCTGATGGCCCGTCGTCGCCTTGGGGTGACGATGAGCACCAGCGGTTGCGCTCAGTCGGATGTCGTCCGCTCGAGCGAGCGGTACACGACGACGTGGTAGATCACGACGAGGACGGCAGCCGGGATCCACCATGCGAGCGCCGTGGCGAGCCCGTGGTCGGCCGCCGCCGCGGCTTGGGCGGTGAGCCCCGGACCTGTGGCGCCGCTGCTCGCGGGCAGGATGTAGGGATACGTGCCGTACACCGCCGCCGCGATCATGGATACGATCAGTGCGGTGGACGCTGCGAATGCAGTCGCCGGTCGTCGGTCGCGCAGCGCCGCTCGGTAGAACCAGAGCGCGATGAGCGGGGCAGGGAAGAACACGATGCCCCACGGAGCGTCGGTGATGCGGTCCTTGATGTGCGGCGCGACCCACCACGTCGCGGCGGAGATTGTCCCGAACAGGATGCCGACGGCGGGAACGAGTCTTCGGCCCCAGGATCGCGCTCGTTCCCCGAGATCGCCGGTCGTTCTCAACGTGAGCCAACCCGCACCGTGCAGCGCTAACGCGGTCACCGCAAGGAGACCGACGAGGCCCGTGTACCAGTCGAGAATGCCCGTCTCTCCGGACGTCGTGAGATCGCTCCACATCGGCGCGAAGAAACGGCCTTGCGTGTCGAGATCGACACCGCGTATGACGTTTCCGAGCGCTACACCGAGGGAGAATGCGAGCGCAGCGCTCGCGAGTGAGAACAGGACGTCCCACGCCTGCGCCCACAACGGGTTGCTGACGTTCCCGCGAAGTTCGATGGCGAGCCCGCGGAAGATCAGCAGCCACAGAACCATGATCAACGGCAGGTAGAAACCGCTGAACGCGGTCGCGTATGCGGCAGGGAACGTGCACACCATGACGCCGCCGGTCGCGACGAGCCAGACCTCGTTGCCATCCCACACCGGTCCGATGGATCGCAGCGCGGCCTGCCTCTCGGTGTCCTTCTTCGCGACGAGCAAGTGCAGCGTGCCTACGCCGAGATCGAAACCGTCGAGCACGACGTACGCGGTCAACATCAGGCCGAGGATGACGTACCAGACGTCCGCCATCAGTGGTGCTCCCCGGGTGCGTGAGACGGACCTTGTGCGACGGCGCGTCCGACGAGGATCAGGAACAGGATTCCGAGGAGGAGATACAGTCCCGCGAACCCGAGCAGCGTGAACATTGCGTTGCCGCTGGACAGTTCAGGCGATACGCCGTTCGCGGTTCGTAGCGCCCCGTATACGAGCCAAGGCTGTCGGCCCGTCTCCGTGGTGACCCACCCTGCCGTGTTCGCGATGAACGGCAGAGGCCACATCAGTAGGAACGTCCAGAGCAGCTTCCTTGACTTGAACAGGCGGCCTCGCCAGAGCTGAAACGCGCCGAGGGAGGTGACGAGCACGAAGATCGTGCCGAGTCCCGCCATGATGTGGTAGCTGAAATACAGCAACGGGATGTTCTCGGGCCACGTGTCCTTGTCGAAGTGTTCTAAGCCCTTCACCTCAGCATTCCACCGCCGGTGCGTGAGGATGCTGAGGGCGCCCGGTAACTCGAGTGGATTGTCGAGCTTCATCTCCTCCATGTCGGGCTGACCGATGAGGACGATGGGTGCTCCTGTCCGCGTCCGGAAGTGTCCCTCCATCGCCGCGAACGTCGGCCCCTGGTGTTTGTGTACGAGCTTCACCTGCGCGTCGCCGGTTGGAAAGGCGCACAGGATGGACGCCACGAGCCCCACGATCATGCCGGTCTTGACGAACGTCCGTCCTTGCTCTTCGTCACGCCGCGACAGCAGATAGAAGGCGCCGACGCCCGCGACCACGAACGCTCCCGTGACCACGGCGCCACACACCGTGTGAGCCAACTGAGCGGGCAGCCACGGATTCCCGAGGAGGGCGCTGAGGCTCTCCAGCTGAAAGCTGCCGTCGGCTGCGATGGAGTAGATGCCATCCGCCGGGTGTTGCATGAATGCGTTCGTGGCGATGATGAAGAACGACGACGACCAGGAGCCGACGAGGACGAGCACGGCACACAGCCAGTGGGCCCGCGGCGATAGCCACTTCTCGCCGAACAGGAACAGTCCAAGGAACGAGGACTCGAGGAAGAAGGAGAACATCCCTTCCATGGCGAGCGTCTGGCCGATGACACCACCTGTTTGACGTGAGAACGCCGACCAGTTGGTCCCGAACTGGAATTCGAGAGGGATGCCGGTGACGACACCGAAGCCGAATGACAGAGCGAACACTCTGGCCCAGAACTGAGCCGCCCGCGCCAGGTCCTTGCGCCCCTCCCTCAGTGCTCGGGTCTTGAACAGTACGATGAAGAGCCCGAGCCCGAGCGTCAGCTGCACGAACACGTAGTGGAAGCTGATCGTGAGCGCGAACTGCACCCGGGACAGGGTGAGTGCGTCGTCCATGGCGGGAGCCTAACAGACTGCGTAGGATGCTCCTCATGCCCGACGTTGCGTTGCTCGGCCTCGGCCCGTGGGGCCGCAATCACCTCAGAGTGCTCCAGGAGATGGGGGCGCTTCGTTCGGTGTGGGATCCTGATACGGACGCGCTTTCGCACGCTCCAGAAGATCTACGGGCATCCGGTCTGGAGGAGATTCTCGTGGACCCGAGCGTGCGCGCTGTCATCGTCGCGACGCCCGCGCGGACCCACCACGCCCTCGCCCGCGCCGCCATGGACGCCGGCAAGGACGTCCTCGTCGAGAAGCCGCTCACGCTCGATGAACGCCAGGCCGAAGATCTCGTGTCGAGGTCACGTCGATGTGGGCGTGTCTTGATGGTCGGACACATCACGCTCTACCATCCGGCGATCGTGAAACTGCGCGATCTCGTCGCTGCGGGAACGCTTGGCCGGATGCGCTACGTGTACGCCAACCGATTGAACTTGGGTACTGTGCGTGACGAGGAGGACATCCTCTGGTCGTTTGCGCCCCACGACATCGCCGTGTTCCTCGAACTGCTCGACGCTTGGCCAAACTCGCTCTCCGCCCATGGCAGCAACTACCTCAAGCCCGGGCGGGCCGACGTCACGGTCACGCACCTGGAATTTCCCGACGGCGTACGCGGCCACATCTTCGTGAGTTGGCTCCATCCGGTGAAGGAGCACCGTCTCGTCGTGATCGGGGACCGGCGCATGGCGACGTTTACGGACGGCCCCGATGGCGGACGCCTGGTGCTGTGCGAGGGAGTCCCACCGGAGCGCGGCGCGTTGCCGCCGGACCCGGCGACCGCAGTGGATGTCCCGTTTTCTCCCGGCGAGCCGTTGCGGCGTGAGCTTGAGCACTTCCTCCAGTGTGTGCGTAACCGTGAGGACCCGCTCACCGGCGGTCAACACGGCCTGGCGGTGCTGCGAGTGCTCGAGAGCGCGCGGCGAAGCCTGCGTCAGTCCGGTGCGAGAGTCGCCGTCCCCATGCTCGAGGCGCATGTATGAGCGGTGAGTTCATGGTCCACGAGACCGCAGTCGTCGATGCGGGTGCGGCCATCGGCGAGGGGTCCAGGATCTGGCACTTCTGCCATGTCATGGCCGGCGCCAGGATCGGCAAGGATTGCGTGCTCGGACAAAACGTCTTCGTCGGCGGGGAGGTTGCGATCGGAGACGGGTGCAAGATCCAGAACAACGTCAGCCTCTACGACGGTGTTGTGCTGGGCGACGCGGTGTTCGTTGGGCCGTCCGCTGTGTTCACCAACGTGACCCGTCCCCGGGCAGCGTTCCCTCGCAAGGACGGGTTCGAAACTACGTCCGTCGGAGACGCCGCGACTATCGGCGCCAACGCGACCGTTCGGTGCGGCGTTGCGCTCGGGACCGGCGCGCTGATAGCGGCCGGCGCGGTCGTTCTCGACGACGTACCCGCTTTCGCGGTCGTCGCCGGCGTCCCCGCCCGTCCGGTTGGTTGGGCGTGTCGGTGTGGCGAGCGCCTCGTTGAGCCCGATCTCGGGTGCGAGGGTTGTGGACGGCGATACGCTCCTGACGGTGATGGGCTGAGGATGGCGGAGGGTTGTTGATGGAAGTTCCCTTCGTCGATCTCTCGCGCTTACCAGCCGAGCGTGATCAGGCCGTCCGGGATGCCGTGCTGCGGGTTCTGGAGCATCGACGTTTCATCCTCGGTGACGAGGTCGATGCGTTCGAGTCGGCCATGGCCTCGCGCCTCGATTGTGCCCACGTGATCGGGACTTCGAGCGGTACGGACGCGCTGGTCGTTGCGCTGATGGCGTTCGGTGTCGGACCTGGCGACCGCGTGCTCACGACTCCTTTCTCGTTCTTCGCGACTGCGGGGGCCATCGCGCGCGTTGGCGCGACCCCTGTATTCGGCGACATTGAGCCCGACACGTTTCACCTCGACCTGTCCCGGCTCGACGATATTGACCGAGCTAATCTGCGTGCCGCTATCCCCGTGCACCTGTTCGGCGATGTGATGGACCTCGATCCGCTCCGCACGTGGGCGGGGGCGGAGGTGCGCATCCTGGAGGACGCTGCCCAGGCGATCAACGGGGTTGATACGAAGGGACGCTTCGCTGGGACCATTGGAGATGCTGGCGCGTTTTCGTTCTTCCCGACCAAGAACCTTGGCGCGTGCGGAGACGCGGGCATGGTCGTGACCCGCGACGCGGCGATCGCGGCGACGATTCGCTGCCTGCGTGCCCACGGCCAGACTGCCCGCTACCGCCATGCCGAGATCGGTGGCAATTTCCGGCTGGATGCGTTGCAGGCAGCGGGGCTGGCGGCGAGTCTCTCGTGGCTTGATGGGATGACGGAGTCCCGCCGTGCCAATGCGGGGGAGTACCTCGGCCGCATCGAAGCGGCCGGCCTTCTCGACGGTCGTCTAGTGCCCCCGCGTTGGCATGACCGGCACACCTACCACCAGTTCGTCGTTCGCATCCCCGAGCGTCGGGACGCGGTCGCCGAGGGCCTGTCTGCGCGCGGGATCGGCTGCTCCGTCTACTACCCGGTGCCGTTTCATCTCCAGCCTTGCTTCGCTGATGTCGCTCAGGGCGCGGGGGCTTTCCCCGCGGCCGAGCGGGCGTGTGAGGAGGTTCTGGCCCTGCCGATCTTCCCGGGGCTGACGGCCGAGGAGCAGGACGCGGTCGTAGCCGGACTGGCGGATCTCCTGTAGCCGCTGGGCAGACCTTTGGCTTCTGTCGGAGGTGTAGGCTGCCCGATCCGTACAATGGTGTGCGGGTCCTCGTGGGGCCCGCCTCGCGAGCCATAAATGACACACCGGAGACAGCTTACGGTGGAACCAAGCCTGACCTGCGCCCAGGAATCGGACGAGATGCTGATGGTCCGACTCATGGACGGGGACCGGGATGCGTTCGACGGTCTTTTCGAACGTTATTCGGGGCGGCTCCGGTCCTTCATGTTTCGCTTCGTGGGCGATCGCGAAGTGGCGGAGGACCTGACCCAGGAGGTGTTCCTCAAGCTGTACCGGAAGCCGCGGTCCTTCGACCCCCGCGGGAGGTTCATAACGTGGATTTTTGCGGTGGCGCGTAACGCATGTATCGACTGGCTTCGTCTCAGGAAGCTACCTGTCGTCCCCGTGGGCGCGGGTGGCGACGGCGACGATCCCACGCTCGAGCCCGCTGCGCTCGCCGCGTACGCACCCAACGAGACGGCCGTGCATCACGAGCTCCAGAAGCGGATGCAGGAAGTTCTCGGACGCCTCAGTGACAAGCTGCGCGAAGTGTTCGTGCTCTGTGCCGTGCAAGGCATGAGCTACGAGGATGCAGCGACCGTCATCGGCTGTCCGGTGAAGACCGTCTCTTCTCGTTTGTCTCGTGCGCGCGACCAGTTCTTCCAGTCATTCAAGAAGTACCTGGACGCATCACGCAGACGAGGAGGTCAGTAACGGATGGATTGCCAGACTGCACGCGATCATTTTTCCAGGTATCTCGACCGGAGGCTGCTGCCCGACGCGCGATCCGCGTTGGACGCTCATCTCGGTGGTTGCGCTGCCTGCCAGCAGGAGTGGAAGCTGTATGGCCGCGTGTTCGCGGCCGTGTCCGAACTCACGGAGGAACCCGAGCTCCGTTCGTTCGTCGCTCCGCGGGAGGCGCCCGGGGAGCTGGACCGACGTCCCGCGCCGATCACGTCCATTAGCTGGCGCCGCGTCCGCGCCGCGTCCGCTGTCGTAGTGCTGCTCGCGATCAGTCATGTGATCGTGTTCGAGTTCGCGCGTGGCATCGACGAGTCGCCCGGTTCCGTCGGCGAGTTCCGCGCCGACGCTTTCCGGGGCGCGGGACTTGCCCCGGCGACGTTCAAGCGTCGCCTGAGCGACCATGTGGACGCGACCAACCTGCTCGCCCGCCAGATTGCGTACCTACCCGACGACGCGTCAGATGAGGCGAAGGGCATCGTAGAGGCGCAACTTCAGGCGCTGGACACACGCGATCTCAAAGTCGATTTCGAGCGCAACGAGCCCCAGTTGGGTGTCCTGGCGGGTACGGCGAGGCTCTATCTCGACTCCTGGCACCAGCTCGCCGCTGGTCTGAAGGACGACCTGAAGTTCTCCAAGGCGCCGACGCTCGTCGTGACCATGCGGGATCGGGTCACCAACAGCAAGCTCGTCCACGTGCTCCGTCCGGCGCGGGTCGTGCTGGCGTCCGAGCCGACCGGCCTCTCCTGGCGCGAGCCGGCGCAGGCAACCCGCCTGTTCTCAGGCGAGAACTTCGGTGTCAGCCCGGTGGTGAGGAGCTACCTCGCCGCGCACGAGAAGCTCTTGCAGGCGGATTACCTGGATGCCGCTCGGGCGTTCGAGGGTTTCAGCCAACGGTACCCCGGGAGCCGTCTGCTCCCGCTGTCCCGCTATCTCCAGGCGGAGAGCTACCGCCGGGTTGGGTTGGCGGACCACGCACTCCGCGTCGCGAGCCAGCTTTCGTTCGGGCGACCCGCACCGGTCATCCTGAACAACGACCCCCTTGGGACACTGGTCTTCGTCGCGCGGAGGTCGGTTCAGCTTGTCGGCTTCGCGAACGATGCGGTCATGCCCGGAACGGAGACTCGCGGTATGTTCCAGTCCTTCGCTGCGCCAGTTTCCTTGCAGTGGACGGTCGAGATGCGCGAGTTCGGGATGTCGCATGGCCGTGGGGGTGGTATTCGCATGGTGGTTCGTACGACCCGGCGACCTGGTGCGCAGCAGCGTCAGCGGTAAGAGGCCGACGCGACCGTTCGCTGGGGAGAGTTGCGAATGGTCGATGCGCCCCGGGTGTTCGGAAGGCTGTCCGGGGACGACTATTTCAGAGAGCAGGCGCTCCGTCGACTCCTTGACGCCCACCGCGGGCTGGAACGCCGGACGAGGCGCTGAGGTCGAATACCTTGGGGAACTTCGACCGTGTCGACGCGTCTGAAGGGGTAGCTTCAGCCAGTACGTTCAAGGGAAAACATGCGCAACTCACTTGTTCTCATTGTATTAGGACTCATCCTCGCCCCAGCGATCCCGGCCCAGTTCATCTCCGAAATCCGGGTTCGCGGACCACGGCCTGTAGGACCTCGGTTCCATCCCATCCGGGTGGAGCAGCACCGAGTGTCGGTGGACATCATCGACGGGGTGGCCCGGACGACGGTGAGGCAGGTGTTCCGTAACCCGAACGGGATGCAGCTCGAGGGGATGTACATGTTCCCCCTGCCCGACGGTGCCGCCGTGAGCAACTTCTCCATGATGATGGGGGGAAAGATGGTCGCGGGGGAGGTCCTCGAAAAGGACAAGGCTGCGTCGATTTACGAGGGGATCGTTCGTAGACAGCAGGACCCGGCGCTGCTCGAGTACATGGGCAATAGGTTGTTCCGTGCGAGGGTGTTTCCTATTCCAGCGAGGGGCGTGAGCGAGATCGAACTCAGCTACGACCAGACACTCACACGTGACGGACGTACCGTCGAATGGCGCTATCCGTATCGCACGCGGTCGGTGAGCGGGGCCCCCGTCGGCCAGGCATCCGTGCACGTGAAGCTCAAATCAACCGACCCGGTGCTGACGGTCTACTCGCCGTCGCACGAGGTTGATGTCGTCAAGAAGGGCGATCATGACGCGAGCGTCAGCTACGAGTCCAAGCAGGACCCTGGCGACCGCGACTTCGTCGTCGTCTACGGGCTGGCAAAGGACGGTTCGGTCGGCGCGACCTTGTTCGCCCATGGCGAGGGCGAGAACAGCGGCGCGTTCCTGTTGTTGCTTGCTCCGTCTTCAGAGCTCGATAAGGGTCGCACGCTCGCGAAGGACGTGGTCTTTGTCGTCGACACCTCGGGGTCGATGTCAGGTGCCAAGATGGAACAGACGAAGAAGGCGTTGCGCTACTGCATCAACAGCATGGGGGAGAAGGACCGGTTCAACCTCGTCCCCTTTGCGACCGAGGCTTCGATGTGGAAGGGCGAACTTGTTCCGGCAACATCCGAGCATAAGGACTCTGCCCTCGGCTTCGTCGCCAAGATGGAGGCGCGCGGAGGCACCAACATCAACGACGCACTCGTCCAGGCGCTCAGCATGAGCCAAGACAAGGACCGTCCCTTGATGGTGATCTTCATGACCGATGGCGAGCCGACGATCGGTATCACGGCGACGAAAGGTATCCTCGAGAACGTCAAGGTCGCGAACAAGGCGCTGACCCGTCTGTTCGTGTTCGGCGTCGGGGAGAACTTGAAGGTCGACCTCTTGGACCTTCTGGCAGAGCAGAACCACGGCGCGCGTGACTACGTCGGAAGCAAGGAGAACATCGAGGTGAAGGTCTCGTCGTTCTTCGAGAAGGTGTCGAGTCCGGTGCTGTCGGACGTCAAGCTCGACTTCTCAGGCGTCGAGATCAGCGACCTCTATCCGAAGCGTTTGCCGGATCTGTTCCGCGGCTCGCAACTGCTCATCACCGGCCGTTTTCGTGGCGCCGGAACGGGTGTCGTCAAGCTGACGGGCAAGGTGGAGGGCACCGTGGTCGAGCACGTCTTCGAGCGCACGTTCAAGGACGGCAAGGACAAGACGTCGTTCGTGCCTCGCCTCTGGGCCGTTCGGAAGGTCGGATACCTCATGGATCAGATTCGCCTGAACGGTGCCAACGAGGAGATCCACAAGGAGGTCGTGCGTCTCGGGAAGAAGTACGGAATCGTGACGCCTTACACCTCATACCTCGTGCTCGAGGACGACGTGGCTGCCGTGGCTCCCGGACGTGGAGGGGGCGGCGGTGGGGTTGTACGGCGTGGTGGCCGCTTCTTGGGTCGCCCAGTGCTGGGCGGCGGCACGGGAGCTTCGCGTCCGTACGGGGGACTGCCCCCGGGCACGCTGGAGTCCGAGGAGGCGAAGGCCAATGCCGTGAGGAGGCTCCGCGAGGTCCTGGCCTTGGGGGCGAAGCGGAAGGACGGCCTCCAGCCCGGAGACAAAAGCGCGGAGGCGCGAGCCCAGGAGAACCGGGACAGAGACCCAGGCAAAGGCAGGGGCGACGCCACCTCGGCCACGCTCATAGGTACGACGCGTTCAGCCCTCGAGCAAAGCTACTTCGCCGACGCCATCGCCCTGTCAAAGGCGGTCAAGTTGCTGCGCGAGAAGCGCACCGCCGACGGCGGTATTGCTGGGGGCCTCGTCCGTCGCGTTGGCAACCGCACCTTCCTCGTGCGCGTCGGGGTCACCTTGGAGAGCGTGATTCTGGACTTGGATCCCGACGTGCTCCTGAAGAAGCTCGTTCGCATCGAGGCGTTCTCGCCGGAGTACTTTGAACTCCTGAAGAAAAAGGGCCTGGCGCAGGTGCTGGCGCTGGGGAACAGCCTGCTGTTCATCGACGGCGACCGCACGGTCCAGATCGTCCCGGCCGGCTCGCTCGAAAAGCCCAAGCCTGGAGCTGAGAAGAAGGACAAGTAGCGCCTCGGCTCTGGAGGGGGTGCGGATGACGCCATAGAATCCGTTCATGCGCATCTTCTTCGGGCTGATTCTCGTGGCCTCGATGTTCACCCCTGCGGTGTCCCAGACCATCGCGGGGACGTACAGGCAGAACGACCTCGCGGGCCTGGGGCACGCGGTCGAGAAGGACCCGGAAAACGCGGGGCTTCGGCTACGGCTGACACAGGCCCTGCTTCGCCAGGACAAGGAGTCGGCGCATCCGATCAAGGCGGAGCAGCGTCTCAAGGAAGCACACGCGCAGTTCAGGCGGGTCCTTGAGATCAACCCACGTGCGATTGTCCCGCTCCGCGTCCTTGCCCTCGACAGCTACATGGGCAGACGATTCGAAGAGACCGTCGATATCGGCCAGAAGCTGATCCAGATCGCGCCCGAGGAGATGGAGATCACCAAGATCGTCTTGAAGGCTCTCGCGCGCCTCGGGCGACACGAGGAGGGCGCCGACCTCTTCATCCGGTGGCTTGAGACCGGGATGACACCATCGTTCGGCAGCGTCACGGGGCTGGTAGCCATCCTTGCGATCAACGCGGACTTTCGCGCGGCGCTGGACGCCCGCTTCAAGGAGGCGCTCGCCACACGCCCTCGGGATGTCGATCTTCACCTCCACCACGCCATATTCTTATTGGAGACAGGGCGCTCGGAGAGCGCCTGGCGTGCGTTGTACAAGGGCGAAGAACTGGGCCTCTGCGATACGCGGACTGGCGGGCGTCATGCATTCGCGCGCATCCTGAGTTCGCGCGCGGTGGAATTAACCGATTCTCCGAGCGCCGTCGTCGGTGCGGATATCGAGGAGATGGAGCGTTACCAGAAGGGGCATCCGAAGCACGTCGGTCTCGCGATGCGTTACGGCCGCTTGCTCGATCTCGCCGGGAACCGCGACCAGGCGCTCGCGGTGTATGCCAAGGTGTGCAAACTGAATCCAGACTACTGGGCAGCGCATTACCGGTCTGGGAAGCTGTTGATGGAAGCCGGTCGCAACGCCGACGCGGCTGCGTGGCTCGCCAAGGCGAACGCGCTTCGCCCTCTGCACTTGCCGGGGCGTCTCACCCGGGCAGCGGCACTCATGGGTGCGGAGAAGGCTGAGGAGGCTGTTGCGCTGATCATGGAGGGCGCGCCGAGTCATGCGCCCGGTCCCAGCACCCGTGATCTCCTGAAGCTGATGAGCGAGAAGGGTGCGTTGGCGACGCTCGCAGGCAGTTTGCGAGCAGTTGTCGGGGCGAAGCCCAACCCCTTCGCCCAGGCCCATCTGGCCCTCGCCCTGAAGGCGCTCGGGCGTGTCAACGAGGCCCAGAGCGTCGCCCTTGCTGCCGAGCGGGGTGGACTCGGCGGCGTCGACGGCTATCCGTCGGTCATCCTGTACGAGGTGTTCGGAGAAGAGCGTCCTGCCGCCCTTGGCGGCAGAAAGTGACCGCGGGGGGGGGGCGTGAGTACGCGACTCGTGATCGCATAAGGACACGAGACGGCGGTTCTCGAAGGCGGCTCGTCTACGCTGGTACGTTCGCTATCTGGCGCGTTCACTCGACGATTCGTCGAGGAGAGAAGTGCGGCACATCGAGGTGCTTCGGGAGCACATGCTCGCGAAACGCCGCTGATCGAGGGTGGGGTTGTGGTGTGTCTGGGATGGCACGTCGTTCGGCCTATGAAAAACGGGCTCGCTTCCGCGCGCCCGCCGGGTTTCTTCAGGCCTCCTCAGGGGAGTGCTGCTGATCACTTGTTCCAGAGCCGCCGCTCGGTGATCTTGAGCGCGCGCCGGACGGCGATGGTTCGTTCGGCCTCGGGGATCTTGCGCCACTCTCTCGCCGCCTTAACGTAGAAGCCGCGGCGGTGGTACAGATTGCCGAGGGCGTGGTGCCGTTGGGTGGCGTCCGCCAGCGCCTCGGAGACCTTCAAAACAACGGCCTGACACGAGTGTGCGGCGTAGCTTTCGGCGATCTTGAAGTCGGAGTGCGCGACCAGCCGTCTGCCTTCGCGGAGCTCGACTCCGTAGCGCGTTCCTGGCTCGAGGTCGGGGACCGTATCCGGCAGCTTGATCTCGACAAGCCCGCCGGCATCTCCGCCAGGCACCTCGCAACGGAACAGGGTGGTGCCCAGGGCGTCCGACCGATAGAGGACCAGCGTCAGCGCGCGGACGCCACGTCGGCACTTGATCGCGGGACGGGTGTCTAGCACGGATTCTCGGATTCCGATCGCTGGTTCGCGATCACCACGGACCTGCGCCGGCTCTTCGATCTCTCCGTCACGAAGAGGCGCCCAGTCGCCGCGCTTGCCGAGTTTGAGACCATTGAGCGGGTCCGCGTCGCCATTCGCGAAGCGGGCCAGCGCGAGCAGTTGATCGGCCTCGGGGGTCGTGTGGCCGTTGCGTGCGTTCTCGAGGAGAGTGATCGCGGCACGCGCCTCGCCCTCAGCCAGAAGCCGGCGGGCGTCGCTGACGGGATCGTCCCCGCTCATCACGAGGGGGGCGATGGCGAGGGCTATGAGGACGGCGGCGGCCGCTGCTCCGGCCCAGCGGAGGACGCGGCGGCTGCGTTCCTTCCGCAGCACGGCCTTCTCGAAGGCGACGGCCTCGCGAAGGCCGGCGTCGGTGAGCATGGCGTTGAGAATGGCTGCGCGACGCCCGGGAAAGAGGTTTCCCCGGGCGAAGGCCGCCACGTCGTTCGCGTCGAACTCGTTCGCGTCGTCCCCGGACGCAGGCGGGCCCCCCGTCGCGAACTCCCTAGCCAGGTAGTCCGCCAGTCCTTCCCGATCAACGCTCTTGTTGCTGCTCATAACCTATTTGTCTTGAGTATGTTGCGCCCTCGCGGGCACGTATGCCTCAGGTGGTGCCGTTTCTTTCGTGAGTGATACCCACGAGAGGGGCCACCGTGATGGATCACCCGGGAGGCTCCGGTTGCGACAATTCGCTCCCCGATCGGGCCTTGGGATCACGGGCCCAGAGGGCGACCAGGTGGTCGACCAACCGCTCGGATTCCTGCTCTTCGAGGCCGATGATCTCCCGGACGTGACGGGTCACAGACCGGAGAAACCGCTCCCGCACCTCCTTGTACCAGCGGTTCAGCTTGAAGGGGCTGACGCCAAGTTCCGCGGCCAGGTCGATCTGAGTCATGCGCTTCGTCGGGAGGACGTCGAGCATCCGATGTTCGTCTCGGTCGAGGCTCGCCATCGCTTCGGGGACGGCGCGTCGCAGGGCCTCACCGAGCTCGTTCTGCTGGACGATTTCGGGCGGTCCGGGCTCGCGCGATGGCGGCAAGAGCGCCTCGTTGGAGCCGCCCTCTTCGTCGGAGAGTTGTGACAGAGAGGCGGGCTCCCGGCCCGAATGACGCAAGTTGATCCGTTGCCGGAAGAGGTTGAAGACGACCTGACGTCCCCACGCGCCGATCGGTGCCGTTGCGCGGTACCCCTCGATCTTCCCGTCGATGAAGAACGTCCCGAGGATGGACTCGCGGATCTCGTCCAGCAGGGCTCTGGGCGTCCGGCCGCTGAAGTGCGCGCGCACGCTCCGGAAGGCGCGTTCGAGGAGTTGCTCGAAGGTCGCCCATGCGATGCTCCGCCCTTGCAGGAGCGCCTCGGACAGGTAGACGTCCTCCAGAACGAGTCGGTCCACGATGGCGCCGAGCCCGATCTCGGTCTCGGGATCGACCGATCGCTCAGCCGCCAGGACCATGTCAGCGATACGTGCGAGGGCGGCCTGGGCAGCGCTTCGGTCTATTCCAAGATCGCCGTACGCCTGGCGTCCTGCGTCGAGCACTGCGTCGACGTATCGCGCCTCAGGCGTCGGTCCCACGCTTACGGGGCACCGACGACGAAGAAGGGTGCCCAGAATCCGGGCCAGCTGGTGCTTGGCGAGCCCAGCAGGGCGCGCTGTGCAGAGAGCAGGGCACGAGCTGGCTGCTCGTGTTCGCGGCGCATGCGCGCGTAGAGGAGCTGCATCAGGCGCGAGGTCTTCTCATCAACGATTTCGATATTCGATGCAAGGACGCGTCGCGCACCGGCGATCAGGAAAGCCCGCGGCAATCCGATGAGGCCCTCGGGGCCGGCGATCTTGCCATGGCCCGTTGCGCATGCGGATAGTACGACGAGTTCGGTTTCTACGAGGCGCATCCCCATGACATCGGCCGGGCGCAACTCGGTGGGGCCGCCACCCGCTTCGTCGGGCGCGAGCAACAGCGCGGCAATGCGGCCTCGACGTGTGTGCGTTGCGATGTGCAAGGTGCCGAATCGGCCCGGCTGCTGGGCCTCCATGTTCCCGCGTGTTGCTCGATCACCGACGAGGACCGTTGCCTTGTCGCTCAGCCCGGCGATGATCTCGATCTCCTTGCGTGCGTGGGGGAGCGGCGTGAGGTTTTTGTCGCGGAGGTTCGGGTCGCCGACCAGGAGTATGGACCGTTCGGGCTTCGCCGGTGGGCGCTCCCCAAGCAGCGCCAACGTCGCAAGACTCGGCGCGACGGTTAGCGCTTCGAGGCCTGGATGGGCGGAAAGGAACGGGACCTTGGACAGGTCGTGTCCGTCGGCCGGTGTCGCAACTGGCCGTTCGATGAGCGCTCCGAACGGCAGCCCGTTCAGGACGCCGTCTGGAACGATGACCAGTTCGGTCGCGTCCCGTACGAGGTGGGAGACCGGCCCGATGAGTTCACGCCACAACCGGTGACCGAAATCGATGGCCGCGCCGGCCTTGTAAGCATTCGGTTCGCCCTGGAGGTTCGAGAGGAGTGAGTGCACCTGCCGCTCGAGCCCCTTGCGGTCGAGGGACATCTTGTGGATTTCCGCGTGCTCCCCCTGGAGACCGAAGACGTAGCACCCGCGACCCGTCAGCGCATAGACGAGCACCGTGCGCCCTTCGACGAGGAGCGCGTCGAGACCGTCCCCATCGAGTTTGCGTGGCCGGAGCAGCCCGACGTCCTCGCCGGGTCCCTTGCGCGCGGCCATACGCGCTTCCGCGGCGGCCATGAGGGTGCGCAGACTGCGCGCGCGATTTGCCTCGAGGAACAGCAGCGCCTGCCGAGCGCGCGCGGGAGATCCGTGGGCCCGCGCGGCCTGAAGGTGCAGGTATGCCATGCGGTCGTGGATGGCTTCGAACCGGGCGGACAGGCCATCCGGAGCGCGCCAGCGCAATCCTGCGCGCAGGCGACTCTCGAGCCGCGCTGCCCTCGAGTAGTGATGGAGTGCGGTCTCGGGATCGCCGGATGCTTCGGCCGCACGCGCGAGAATCGCTTCCATGCTCGCATCTACTTCGGCCCACGCCAGCGCCTTCGCTGCGCGGTCAGGACGGTCGAGGCTCCGGTGATACGCGCGCGCGTTCTCGACGACCTCGTACGCGGAGCTGGTGTTCGCCGTCGCCAGGGATATCTCGAGAACGAGCTCATATGCGCGCAGCGTCTCAGCTGCGACGCGTAAGCGGCCGAAATGGCCGCGGCCGTTTTTCTTCAGGTCGATGATGGCGTCTTCCAGATCGTCCAGGAGCGCCTGAGTGCGTTTGGGGTTTCGGTGAGGATCGTCGACGGAGCGCCACGCAGACTCTGCGCGCAGCCGCCGACCTTCGCCTCGCAACGCCGGCTGTGCTCGCAGGAAAGCGCCACCTTCGCGCAGGGCGTTATCGAGGCGTTCGAGGGCCTCGCCAGGGCGTCCGCAGCTCAGCAGGATGTCGGCAATACCAAGGTCCGACACAAACATCTGCCAGCGCGGATTGACGCGGGCTGCTTTGGCGTGCTCGCGCGCATCGAACGCAGCCTCCAGAGCTTCATCTTCTTCCCCGACCTCCAACAGGATGGCGCTCTTGAACCACAACGCACGCACCCGGTCGATCGAAGCCTGGTCCTTGGCGACGGAGCGGAGCGCCCGCGCGCAGGCGTCGAGGGCGCCTTCAAGGTCACCGTCCAGCTTGCGGACCAGCGCGTGCACGAGTGCGTCGCGGCTTTGCAACCGTGCGAGGTCCCTCGCGGGAACGAGTTCTCGGTCGAGCTTGGCGGTCGCGACCAGCGCCTTGCGCGCGTCACCCACGCGTCCGCGCAGGGCCTGGCACGCAGCCTCGTGCAGGCGGGCCTGCCACTCGAGACCCGGATTTCGGGCGCGGGCGAGTGCGCGCTGCGCCACGCGAACGCCTTCGGAGTAGTCGCCGAGGGTCTCCTTCACCTGTGCGAGGAGGATCAGCATCTGCGCGGCGTCGTCCTCCGCCACGCCCGGGCGATCCAGCGCGCGGATCAGCAGGTCGTGCCCCGGCTCCAGGTGGCCGTTGGCGATGCGGACGAACGCGACCTGGACGTACCAGGACCCGATTTGGGCCCGGCGATCCGATCGCAGATCCTGGGCCGGCATGGCTGAAACACCCTGCTCGATGATCGGAATCAAGCGTTCAAGTGTGGCGGCGGCGTCCCGCGCAGCCTGGAGGTACGAGCGGTTCTTGTAGTACTCGATCTCGAGCGAGAGCAGGTCGGCCCGCAGCACCGAGTCAATGCCTTCGAGGTCGACGCATGCCCGCGCGGCGCGTAATGCGGCGCCCGCCTTCTCTGTCTCGGCGTCTTTCAGATAGGAATGCGCGAGGTCGCGCTCGGCGACAAAGTATCGGACGTCCTTATCGAACCCGTGTTCGGTGAGACACGCGGCGAGCTCCTCGATGTGAGTGCGGGCCTTCACTCGTTCCGCCCGGGTCCTGCCCTGGTTGTTCTGGTTGTCGAGGATCACGCGTACGGCGTGGGCGAAGCGTAGGAGATCTCGGTCCTCATGCTTCCGGGAGAAAGACCGCATCTGCTCGACGATCTTCCGGAGGGGTTGGAGGCTCGCCTCCACACGGCCCGCTGGCATCGGATGGATGGCGCGGAATTTCCGGAATTCGCGGTAGAACGCCGTGAACAGGCGCGCCCGGTTGCCGAGCGCCCGGTCCGAGAGGTTGAGCACCGTGCGCGCGTCTACCGACAGTGCGTCGTTGCCGAGGATGCGTTCGGAGCGCGAAGCGAAGTCGCGAACGAGTGCTCCCGCGTCGCCTGGCACGAGGGTATCGGGTTGTCCCGTGCATTCGCTGACGGCCACCCGGAGCAGACGTCGGAAGCCGTCCACGAGGGTGTATCGGCGGGCCTCGACGATAGCGTCGCGGTCGGCGGGTTTCGCCGATGCAAACCGTGCCAGGTCTGGCTGAAGGGGTGGAAGGGGCGAGTCGTTCGGGTGCTGCGCACGGACCCCCACCGTCAGCGCGCAGGCAGCGAGCAACGCCATGGCGCCCGAGCGACGGCAGGGTGCTTGCCGCTCGGACCTGGGGGATCCAAAGCCCTTCATGTGATGAGGTATCGGCGGGGATGACGCACCCGGACCTGGGAGAGCCCGTGCGTGCGACGTGGCCGGTCCCGAAGGGACCTGGAGCCACGACGGCACACCCCGCTGTCTATCGTACTGGATCGCGGGGTCGGAAATTGAACCCAATTGCAGGCTGATAAGGGGTTTCCGTGCGGGCGGCAGGTGCCGTGGGCGCGCCGCGACACCGTGGATCACTGGGCCCCCTCTGGAGCGCGCATGCTATTGACAATCAATGGGTTATGGCGCGCGTTGACCTCCTGGGGGCCGTTGCTACAGTTCAGCCTCCGCCGCCGAAGGAAGCCCTTTGACCCATTCCTCTGTTCCCTCCACCGCACCCAGGCTCGTCCTCCGAGAAGCCCGCCCGGAGGGGACTTGGGGGGAGCGCCGTTTGGAGCGCTCCCGGTTCCTGAGGATCGCCTCATGCGCGTAGCCCTGGTCGTCTTCGCCTTTGGCTGCTTGATCCCGCTCTCGTTGGTGGGCTGGGATTCCGGCGTTTCCAGGAGTGTCTCGCTCCCGCAAGGTCGGCCCGAAGACTGCCGCCTGCAGGAGGAACTCCCTCCCGAACGCAAGAACCTCAAGCGTCTGAACAACGACTGCAAGAAGTGCCACGCCGATGTCCACGCCGAATGGACCGGCACGCAGCACGCGAAGAGTTGGACCGACCCGGTCTTCCAGGCGGAGATCAGCAAGCTCGACGACAAGGGCGCGAGCTGCGCCCGCTGCCACGCACCGCGTGCGCTGTGGCATAAGGAGATGGGAGAGATCCCGGCGGCTCGCAACAAGGACCGTGACCTCGGCGTCAACTGCGTGACTTGCCACATGCTGGGAAACGTCTACTTCGGTCCTTTCCACAGCCAGGGGCACGGCGGTGTCGAGGGGGAGGCCGTCTATCGCTCGTCGACTATGTGTTTCTCGTGCCACGGACAGCCGGAGGCGCGCAAGGAGCACGACCAGATGACCAGCTACCTCGATGGCAAGGCGTGGTCAAAGGACGGCAAGACCTGTCAGTCGTGCCACATGCCCATGGTCGAGCGGAAGCTGGTCACCAAGAAGAGCCTCAAGATGAAGTTCCTGATCGGGGTCCAGCCGGTCCGGATGCACAGCTTCACGGGGGCGCGCCGGGGCGAGATCGTCAAGGGCTGCGCGGATCTCGCGGTTGTCTTTGAGGGCGAGAAGGTAGTCGCTTCGATAACCCCCAAGACCGGGCATAGCCTCCCGTGCACGACTCATCGGGAGGTCGTGTTGACCGTCGTTCAAAGCGATGGGAGCGGTCAGGAGGTCTCGAGAGAGACCAGGAAATACACCTTCCAGCAGGGCGAGGCTCTCGCTCCGAGCGGGACGACGACGGTCGAATTTGCGGCGGTTGTCGGCGCCGAGACGGCTCGAGCCACTCTTGTCCAGGTCATGACGAAAACGGAGGGTCGGCCCGAAGACGTTAGACAGCCCATTCAAGAGGCGGAGACCAAGAGATGATCAACCAGATCGAGGACGTCCTCGGCGATCACCGAAGTCTACTGACCCACGAGTGCAAGACGATCCCGCGAGATCGTCTCCATCTCCCCGGGCCGGACTTCATCGATCGCGTCGTCAAGGAAACCGATCGCAACGCCGCGGTCATGCGCAACCTCGGCCTGCTGTTCGGCAGCGGTCGTCTCGCGGGCACGGGGTACGTCAGTATCCTGCCCGTCGACCAGGGGATCGAGCATTCGGCCGGCGCGTCCTTCGCACCGAACCCCGACTTCTTCGACCCGTCGGGAATCTGCGAACTCGCCATAGAGGGTGGATGCAACGCCGTTGCGACAACCTACGGCGTACTAGCGTCGGTCGCGCGTCGCTATGCGCACAAGATCCCGTTCATCCTGAAGATCAACCACAACGAACTGTTGACCTATCCGAGCAAGTTCGACCAGGTGCCGTACGCTTCCGTGAAGCAGGCGTTCGACATGGGGTGCATCGGCGTTGGCGCGACGATCTACTGGGGTTCGGATGAGGCCACACGGCAACTGCAGGAGACGCAGGAGATCTTCGAGACCGCGCACGACCTCGGCATGTTCACCGTTCTGTGGTGCTACCTGCGCAACTCCGGTTTCAAGAAAGACGGCGTCGATTATCACGCGGCCGCCGACGTGACCGGGCAGGCAAACCACCTTGGCGCCACTATCGGCGCGGACATCGTCAAGCAGAAGCTGCCCGAGAACAACGGCGGATACAAGGCGCTGAACTTCGGGAAGACGCACGAGAAGGTGTATGACGAGATGAGCTCGGACAACCCCATCGATCTCACCCGCTACCAGGTGGCCAATTGCTACATGGGGCGCGTCGGCCTGATCAACTCGGGAGGCGCATCGGGGGAGAATGACCTCCAGCAGGCCGTCGTGACGGCCGTCGTCAACAAGCGCGCGGGCGGTACCGGCCTCATCTCGGGCCGGAAGGCATTCCAGAAGCCGCAGGCCGACGGCATCGAGCTCTTGAACGCCATACAGGACGTTTATCTCAGTCAGGATGTCACCATCGCCTGATTCGTGCCCCCGGCAGGCAGGTCGCTCGGGACGAGGCCGAAAGGGTCGTTTAGGCTGAAAGGGCTCCGCGACCGCTTGGTTGGGGGTACCGGAGGACTGCTCCTCACCGGATAACCCAGCGAGTTCCACCATGCACAGAACCCTCTTCGCCCTTACGTGCCTTACCGCTCTGGCTTGCGCCCAGGCCCCTACGCTGCCCCCCGGCATCGCGTGGCAGCCCGACTGGGACGGTGCGCTGAAGCTGGCCGCCGAGCAGGACAAGCCATTGATGGTCGCGTTCGTTCTGAAGGGAGAGCCTGCCAACGAGCAGGTTATGCGCGGGCACTTCAGGGACAGCAAGCTCATCGCGCTCAGCCGTCACTTCGTCTGTGTTGCCGCGTGTCCTGGTCTCAAGGAGAAGCAGAAGGGCGTCCGTTTCGACGGGACCAAGGGGGATGTGAGCGTGGATCTCGGATCCGTGTCCCCCGCCGAGATCGCGCGCGTCGAACGGGACGCGCGGACGCGGCTCCTCGAGGCATCAAAGGTCTCTTGCCCGCAATTCGTGTTTGTCGCGCCAGACGGCAAGACGATCCTGCTCCGGCACGTGTGGATGCTGCCGAAGGCAGAGTTGCGGCAGAAGATGGAGATGGCACTCGCGTTCCACAAACCGGAGGGCGCAGGCGAGGCGGTCAAGGAGCATCGGGACCGGGTTTCGGAGTTTATCGCCAGGGCGACGGACAAGGACAAGTCGATCCGCCGTCCAGCGTTGACGTTTCTGGCGGCGCTGGACGATCCTCGGATCAGCGAGTTCCTCGTCAAGCGCACCCGGCGCAACGTCGCGAGCGAACAACGCCACGAGGCCATCTTCACCATGGGCGTGCGTGCGAACGCGAAGGTCCTCACCCGTCTCCATGAACTCCTGAAGGCCAAGGACCTCAAGACCCGGGTTCACGCCGCGGTCGCGACCGGCAAGGTGGGAATGGCGGACAGCATTTCGCATCTGGAAAAGGCGCTCAAACGCGAGAAACAGGATCGGGTTCGATCGCACCTGTTGCGCGCGTTGGTGGCGACGTGCGAGGACGTCGCGACGCTCGAAAAGAACCTGGCCTCGGTCATGAAACGTCGCGCGGAATTGGACCTCGTCGTCGCGCTCTATCTGGTCAGCAATCTCGATACGACCCCCGCGCTCAAGAAGGCGATCAAGCGACTCTTGACCAACAGCAACAAGAACGTGCGCACGGCGGCGTTCGTGGCCGTCGGGAGCCTCGTGCTCTCGGAGTATGCGAAGACCTTGAAGCGCCGTTTGCCGGGGGAGAAGGGCATGCCCAAGTCGGCGTGCGAGTGGGCACTGGCTGCTTTCGGTGGCCCGGATTATGAGGCCGACGAGGACCCGGAGACGTACGTCTACGACCTGCTGCCGGACAACAATCTCTACGAAGGTGATCTTGAGGCCTTGGTAGACGATAACGGGCGCAGGCGCGGTGGCGGGCGAGGAGGCCGGTCCGGTGGGGGTCGCGGCGGCGGTCGCGGCGGCCGTCGCGGCGGCTGAGCGTTCGGGCCGGGTTTAGCGTCCAAGGCGACGCGGTGACTGCGGTTTCCTGCAGGCCTACAGCCAGAAGACCCACTGCGCCACGGTCATGCACGCGGTCAACGACACCCCGCTTGGGGCCGTCGGGTCCGCGACGGCTGCCTGGACAGCGAAGTGCTGTTCCACTCCGCCGTTGGTCACGGTGTCGATAGGGCCGGTACCCGCGAGCGCGAAGATCCCGTTTGCGTCGAGGCTAGCGCCCGGGGCTGTGTTCCAGATGCCGTCGAGGAGGATCTGCATGTTCGGTGTCAGGTGCAGGATGCCAAGCGTGCTCGGCGTCGACGCGAACAGGAGTGGCCCCGTCATGCAGGGCGTGCCAGCGAACCCGCCGCAGAAGAAGCTCCCGGGCATGACCTCGAACGCGACTGCGATCGGACTGCCGGGGGCGCCGGTTACTTGACCAGTGAGGTTCCAGTTGCCCGGGAAAGGAAACGTGGTTGAGCCGAACGACTGGTGGCAGACGGTCGTTGACGGGCTGCCCGCTGCAAGGATGGACAGGTTCGCCGAGGGGATGTTTCCGGGCGCCTGGAGCGTCCCACTTGCGGTGAGAGTCGCGCCGGGGGTGTTCTGCTGGGTCCCCTGGGAGGGGAAGATCGCGGTCGGTGTGATCTGTGCCCGCGCGGAGAGGGTCAGGGTGAGAACACATGCGAAAAGCGAAGCGGATCTCATTTTTGCTGCCTCCGACTGCACTAGGGGAATCAACGAGTGTAGCGAGTTTGGAGAGCCAACATCACGCGGATATGCGCACCCCACGTCAAAAAGAAAGGGGGGCCGCAGCGACTGCTGCGGCCCCCCTCGGGGGAGTATGGTCCGATATCCCGGTTCAGGCGTAGTGGGGAAGGGAATGGAAGTCTTTCACGATCGGGTGGGCGAGATACCGGACGCCCACGACCCGGCAGCACTGGGCCCCGAGCCGCGTCCTCTTTGCTTTTCATATATCGATCATCTCCGCGAGTGACATTACAGGTGTTCCCGCGCGGCTTTACCCCGCTTCTTGACCGCCCTTTAACCCACTGGTATCACGACGGTCCTGGCGGTGTAGCTCAGCTGGTTAGAGCGGAGGATTCATAAACCTCAGGTCGATGGTTCAAGTCCATCCACCGCTACTTTTCCCAGGTCCGCGTCTCGCCGTGACCGGATCTCCCTGGTAGCGCCGCTTCAGAAGCGGCGCTCTCCAATCCATCTGTGGCGGCTAGCGTGTAGCCTGCGCGGATGATCCGCACGATAACGACCCTGGCGTTGTCCATTCTCTTCGCTTCAGCCGCGTTGGCACAGGGCAGCCGCGCCGACTATGAGCGCGCCGATGGCCTGCGGCGTCGCTGGCAGAACAAGACGTACCGCGCGCGCGCTCAGCCGATCTGGATCGCCGAAGGGACGCGGTTCTGGTATCGGAACCGGCTGCCCGGGGGGGCGTCGGAGTTCATCCTCGTGGACGCACCGTCGGGGAAGCGTGGTCCGGCATTTGATCACGGGCGGCTCGCGGAAGTGCTCGCCAAGGTGACAGGGAAGACATGCGAGGGGAGCAAGCTGCCGTTCGAGAGGATCACGTTCGAGGGCGGGACGCTCACGTTCAGCGCGTTCCGCCAGAAGTGGCGGTGTGCGCTGGCCGACTACACGCTCACGAACGTGGGGGCCGCGCCGTCTGAGCGACCCGATCGAAGGGGACGAAACGAACGCCGGAGTCGTGGTCGTCGTGG
>JABSRK010000129.1 GCA_013213915.1 Planctomycetota bacterium | reverse complement strand
CGTTCGTGGTACGTGGGAGAACGAGAATGGCGAGCGGATCGCATCCATGACGATCTCCAATTGCTCGAGTCGGCAGATCCGCATGTGGTCTCCGCCACGCTGAGAAGTCTGACGCAGCACCGGCTCTTCCGGGACGCGTTCCTCTCTGACATCCACCATGTCCTCGATCACCAAGACGCGGTCGTCCGGGAGATCGCATGCCGCACCCTCGCGGCTTTGGGATCTCCGGGTTCGGCCCCCGTTAGTCAGGGCGCGGGAGTCGTCGGTGACGGGGTCGGGGGGGCGCGCTAAGATCGCACCCTTACCCTTCGACGGAGGACCGCGATGTTGTCCCGACTGCCTCGTCTCGTCGTCTATGTGTTCCTGGCGGCCACAGTCTGCGCGCAAGGCGCCAAGCCCTGCCCCGATCGTCGACCGGATGAGGGGGAGGGGCCGTTCAAGCGGATGGTGATCCGCGGCGCGACCCTGATCGACGGGACCGGCGGCCCGCCCCGCGGCCCCGTCAACATTGTGATCTCGGGGAACCGGATCACGTCTATCGGCCGCGGCGCCGTGCCGAAGCCGGACAAGACCATCGACGCGCGGGGGATGTACATCCTGCCCGGGTTCGTCGACATGCACGCGCATACGGGAGGGAGCCGGAAGGCTCCCAACGTCGAGTACTGCTACAAGCTGTGGCTCGCGCACGGCGTCACGACGGTGCGCGGTGTGTCCCTCGGAAGTCACGAGTGGGTCGAGAACGAGCGCGCCCGATCTGACAAGAACGAGATCGTCGCGCCGCGGATCTTCAACTACCAGCGCCCGCGTGTTCATGACCCGGAGGCGGCGCGCAAGTGGGTCCGGGAGATGGCGGCGAAAGGTATCGACGGGCTCAAGCTGGGTGCGTACGAGCCGGCGGTCATGGAGGCGGTGATCGACGAGGCCCACAAGCACGGACTGGGGACCGTCGCCCATCTGGGGCAGGACGGTGTCGCCCAGATGAATGCCATCGACGCGGCGCGCCTCGGTCTCGACAGCGTCACCCACTACTACGGCCACTTCGAGGCGCTGCTCAAGGACTACCAGATCCAGCCGTGGCCCGTCGATCACAACCATGGCAACGAGTACGACCGGTTCTCCCAGGTCGCGCGGCTGTGGGACAAGATCCACCCGCCGGGCAGCCCCGAGTGGAACGCGTACCTGAAGGAGCAGCTCGCCCTCGGAACCGTCTTCGACCCGACGATGACGATCTACTCCGCGAACAGGGACGTCATGCGGAACCGCGCTGCCGAGTGGCACGCGGAGTACACGTTGCCGTCGATGTGGGACTTCTTCACGCCGTCGAAGCGTTCCCACGGCTCCTACTTTTTCAGGTGGAGCACCGCTGACGAGATCGCCTGGAAGAACTTCTACCGGGTCTGGATGCGACTCATCAACGACTACAAGAAGATGGGGGGGCGCATCACCACGGGGTCGGATCCCGGGTTCATCTACGACATCTGGGGCTTCAGCTACATCGAGGAGTTGGAGATGCTCCAGGAGGCGGGCCTGCATCCCCTCGAGGTCGTCCAGTGCGCTACCCGGAACGGCGCCCAGACCCTGATGGACCCCAAGGGCAAGCCGATCGAATTCGGCGTCGTCAAGCGCGGGATGCTGGCCGACCTCATCATCTGCCCTGAGAACCCCCTCGCGGACTTCAAGACCCTCTTCGGTACCGGCGTCCTGCGGCTCAACGAGGAGACGGGCGAGCCGCAGCGCAAGGGTGGAGTCCGTTGGACGGTGAAGGACGGGGTTGTCTACGACGCCCACAAACTGCTGGCCGACGTCCGCGCCATGGTCGTCGAGCAGAAGAAGCAACGGGCGGCGGCGGATAAGCCGGCCAACGACGGCGACGGCAAGTGACGTCGATGGCGGCCCCTCGCGGGCCGCCGTCTCCGCCGCTCACTCCTCGGGATCCGGTTGCAGGTGGCGTAGGTAAAGGCGCCGCGCTTCGGTGACACAGCAGCGTCCGTCAGGCGTCCGGGTCGTGCAGGAAGCGTCGGGACCTTCGGACTTTGCGATGAGCTCACGCAGCCGCGACGGGTCCTTGCGCTCGGCATCCTCGATGACGTCTTCCCTGGTCATCCCGAAGCACGGGCACAGGGGCGCATTCGGGTCCTTGGGCCACGACAGGGACGCGAGGGCGGTGGCCGGTATGGTCGCGCCCCACGGATCGAAGTAGCCGACTTCGCATGCAGGGTCGAGGCAGTAGAGGACATCGTCGGACAGCGCCGCCACGGCGGTCTCCGGGGCCTGGGCGGCAACGGTATCGGGAGGCACGGCGACGCCAGGACCACCGCAGCCTTCGGGCTGGGGGCACCGCGGCTCCCTGTCGTCGTCTTCCTTGACGAAGGCCTTGTTCACGAGCCGAGTCTACCGCGCCGCGATGACCTGGACCTCGACCCGCGCACCACCAGGGAGGGCGGCGGCGGCGACGCACGCGCGGGCCGGGTACGGGGCGGGCAGCACGCGCGCGTAGACCTCGTTGAACGCGCCGTAGAGGTTCATGTCCGTGAGGTAGACCGTGGCGCTGACGATATGCCCGAGACCCAGCCCGCAGCGCTCGAGCTCCGCCTCCACCTTGCGGAGGGCGCCTTCGGCTTCCTTCGCGAAGTCGGGGTCCGGCGCGATCTGGCCGGAGACAAAGCAGAGGCTTCCGGCCGTGACCGAGGCGGAATAGGGACCCAAGGCGCCTTCGGCCTGGCGGTGCGTAGCGCCGGTTCCAGCGCATCCGGCGAGGAGGAGCGCGACGATGGGTATGAAGCGTGACATGGGCGGCATCGTACCGGCGCCGCCGGAACCGCGTCCGCGGCCCTAGGGATCAAGCGTGAGGGGCGACGGGTTGGAGACCGCGACGAGGCTGCCGTTCCCGTCGACGACGCCGAACACGTGGTGGAGGGACGTGCCGATGAGCGCCGTGAGCCCCGGCGGCACCGTGAGCGTGGCCACGGCCTTCCCGTGCAGGTTGACGATGCCGACCGTGTTGGCGTAGGGCCATCCGTTGGGCGCCAGCAACATGAAGTCGGTCCAGGGGTCGGGATTCAACGGGACGGCAAACCCCGAGACCGTGATCCCCGGCGTCACCCCCGAAGCGGTACCGAGCAGCAGGTGTGTCATGCCCGCTCGAGACGTGCCGGCGTCTATGACCAGGGCCTGGGTGCCGCCCGTGGCCGCCGAGATCCGCGTCACGTCGGGCACAAGCCCCGCCTCTCGCCGGATGACCTCGCACTCGGCGAGGGAGAGGATGCTGTTGCCCGTGAGGTTCAACCCCAGCAGTTCGACGCGTACGCGATTGCCCGTGGTGCCGGGCGGGAGGGCCACTTCCCAGGACTGTCCCGCCGGTACGTTGCCCGTGGTCGTGTAGTTGTCCTGGAACCAGATCTGGTTCAACCCGTCCCACACGGACACGCGGAAGTTGCTCAGCCGGTTCGCGCAGCAGTCGCTGCGATTCCACAGCCGTATGACGTCCACCTGCTCTTGATTCGCGAATGCGACCTGCCACCAGCTGTTCAGGGCTCCGTTGTTGGCCGTGTGGGAGACCGATGCGTTGATCCAGTAGCCGTCCCGGTTTCCGTCGATGGCGCGTTCGGGGAGGCCGCCTGATCCGGTCGATGACTGCAGGGCGGTCCCGAGCGGTGCGATGTTCACGTCGGGCAGGGGACCGTATTGGAGCACCGCCACCTCGGCGAGAGAGAGCACCCCGTCGCCGTTGTTGTTCATACCCAGGATCTCGACGCGTACACGGTCTCCGACCGTCGCTGCGGGCAACTCGATCCGTTCCACATCGCCGAGCGGCACCGATCCGGTCGTCGTGTAGAAGTCCTGCGTGAACATCAGCGTCATGCCGAGAAACGCCGAGACGCGGAAGTTGGAAAGCCGCAGCCCGCAGCAGTCAGCCCGGTTGTACAGGCGCAGTTCGTCGATCACCTGCGGGGCAGTCAACGCGACCTCCCACCACTGGTTCGCCAGGTTCGTGGTGTGGGAGACCGATCCGTTGGTCCAATGACCGTCGGGATTTCCGTCGATGGCGTTGCTGGCGGCCCCACCGAAAAGGGTGGTGGACTGGCTGGCCGTGCCCGTCAGCGCGTGGTTGATGGGCTGGGCGCTGCAGACCGAAACCAGTGTAAGCACGACGAGGGTACGCATGGATCACCGAAGGGGACGCGGGTTACTTGTTGTTGCCGTTGCCCTTGGCATTAGCCTTGCCCTTGTCGTTAGCCTTGCCCTTGGCATTAGCCTTGCCCTTGGCATTAGCCTTGCCCTTGTCGTTGTCGTTGGCGTTGCCGTTACCGTTGCTGTTGGTCTCGACGTCCTGACGCGGCTTCGTGGCCTTGTGCAGGTTCTTGCCGCGCTCCGGGTTCTTCACCCAGATGTCGAGCCACTCGGCCCAGCGGGCCCACAGGTCGAGAATCGTCTCCTTGGCCTTGGGACCGTGTCCCTCGTAGGGGTACCGGTACAGGGCCGCGGGCTTTCCGAGTCCGTTGAGCACCTGGAACATCCGGGGAGCGTGGATCGGGAACGTGCCGGAGTTGGCGTCGTCCATCCCGTGGTACATGAGCAGGGCGCCGTTGAACTGGTTGGCCCACAGCAGCGGCGACATGGCGAGGTACGTCTCACGTGCGTCCCAGATGTTGCGCCGTTCGGACTGGAACGACATGGGAGTGAGCGTGCGGTTGTAGTTTCCGTCGCCGGCGATGCCGGCCTTGAAGAACGGTGTGTGCACCATGGCATTCGCGGTGCTGAACGCGCCGTAGCTGTGGCCACCGAGGGCGAGGCGATCACGGTCGATGATGCCCTTCTTGTCGAGGTGATCGATGACCGCCCACAGGCTGTTGCGGATATCCGCGACGTAGTTGTCGTTCGGGCGGCCCTCAGCGCCGACGATGGGGCAGTCGGGCTCGACGACGACGTAACCGAGCATCGTGAACATCTGCATTGACCGCGTTCGCACGGCGGGAAAACGGTGCGGGTCTGGCTTGCGCACGCGATCGTCGTATTGCTTCTGGCTCGTAAATTCGCGGGGGTAAAACCAGAACAGCGCTGGCAGCTTCTGGCCGTGGTCACGCGGAATCGTGACGTTGACCCAGAACTTGAACCCGTCAACACGGGTCACCTGGAAGCGGTCACGCTCGGCGGCGGTCACGCTCGGCGCGGGGTCGGCGTTGTGGGTGACCTGGCGCTGGGTGTTCGCCCTGGTGTCGCGGATCCAGGAGTTGGGAACCTCGGTGGCGCTCTGGCGTGAGATGGCGATGTTGCCCAGGTCGGCGTCGAGGACGGCCTGGAGGGATTCGTTCGCATCCTTCGCGCCGGTCCACACGCGCTCCTTCTTTCCGGTGCCCACCTCGATGCGGTCGATGGTGGGACGCGGTGTGCCAGCCTCGCCGTCCTTGAGTTTCTCGGATCCCGAGGTGTACACGTGCTTGCCGTCGCTCGATGTGCGTACGACCGATCCGCCGTTGGGGCCTCGCGTGGTCATGAGTCCACGGCCGCCGCCGCCTCGGCTCCCACGTCCACCGCGACGAGGCGTGGGGGCCTTGTCGTCCTTGCTGGCTTTCCGTTCGCTGATCTTGAGCTTCTTGTCCGGCTCCTCGATCTTGACGGCGAACGTCTGGCTCCCTCCGTCCTTGGCCGTCGTGAGATAGAGGGTCTTGCAGTCGGCGGAGTACCGGACGCTCGAGATCGAATCGTCGCTCTCCCACACCACCTTGACGCTCTTCTCGTCGAAGGGTGGGAGCCACTGCATGACGCGATCCTTGCGCACCTTCTTCTCACCGTCCTTCTTGTCGGACGTGGCCTCCTTTGCGTCGTCCTTCTTGGCGGGCTTCGCTTTCGTCGCGTCACCGTCTCTCCTGTCGGGCCTCGTCCTCTTCGCGTCGTCCTTCTTGTCGGGCTTCGCTTTCGTCGCGTCACCGTCCTTCTTCCCATCCTGGTCTTTCTCGGCCTCCTTCTTCGGCGCTGGCTCCTTCTGGAGGAAGGACATGCCGTTTCCGTCGGGCCGCCAACTCAGGGATCTCTTGCCGCGCGTGGCGCTGTTGGCGCCGTCTCGTCCGCGCCCTCCGCGGGTCTGCGTCGTGGGCCTTGCGCGGCGCTTCTCGAGGTCGCGCAGCTTACGATCGCTCATCGTGTCGAGGACCTTGCCCTGGCCGTCCCAGATTTCCTCCTTCGTGCCGAACTTGCTGCGTGGCACGAAGTACGAGAACGGTCTCTGCATCGTGGTGACCCGGAAATGCGAGCCATCGGGAGATGCGTTGAACGCGGTAATCATGGCGGGCTTGCCGATGGGGGCGACCTTGCCGGAGCTGAGTTCGATCGACGCGAGCTGACCCGTCGACAGGTACGCAAGGAGCTCCTTGTCGTACGGAGTCTTCAGCAGGAATCGATAGGTGCGGGTCGGGGTCTCGCCTTCGTGGGTGACCCAGACCCGAGGCTCCCGGGCCACGGGCGTTTGCTGCGGCATGGGGCCGCGGTCCTTGGGGATCAGGACGGCGATCATTTGGCCGCTGTCTCCCGACCACGCGATGCTCGACGTCAGGCAGGCGTTGAGGGGTTGGTCCGTGGCGCGGCGGGTCTCACCGGTTTTAACGTCCGCGGTGTACAGGTAGGTGGCATCGTCGTGGTGACCGAGGAACGCGATCAGGTTGCCATCAGGTGACCACTTCGCCCCGCTGACGGTGATGCCGTCTGGCACCTGTACGGAGACCCGTCGGCCGGTCTTCCAGGACACGAGCTCGTAACCACCCGTCGAGCCCGTGCTGAGGCTGCGGGACCGGTTCGCGACGTGATCGATGGACGTCTCGCCGAGGTTCACGTACGGCCGTCCGACAAGCGTGAGGGGCGGCATCCCCAGGCTCTTGGTGAGGAGGAGGTGCTCGCTATCGGGCCCCAGGTTGCTGTACGACTCGCGATTGTGCATCGCGTCGGACAGCAGGACATCACTGATCACCTTCGGTGGCTTGACGAAGTCCTCGGCGCCGAGGACGACGCTTTGCGCGGCGACGCTGCCGCAGGTGAGGAGGATCAGGGCGAGGGAAACGATGAGCGACTGCCGCGTCATGACGCACACTCCGCTGGGTACGAGTGGATACGGCGGCGGCCGACGGGCACGTCGCCCCATTGAGCCATCCAACGTATCAGGTGGAGCGGTTTCGCGCCGGGTGGGGGGGCGGCGCCATGGGGGAACGTGGTCACGTCGCCAGATCGACGTCGCCAGCGGGGACGATCTCGGCGAGCTGTCCGGGACGGCGGGCGCCAACGATGGCGGACGTGACCTCCGGACGGCGGAGCACCCACGCCACCGAGGCAGCGGCCGCGCCGAGGCCAAACGGCTCGCCGAGCTGGGCGAGCTGGGTGGCCAGGTCGTTGGCGTGGTCGAGTCGATCGCCGAGGAACATGGGGTCACTCCGGCGGTGATCGTCGTTCGGGAGGCTGGCCACCCGTTCGGCGGTCATCTTTCCGGTGAGCAGGCCCTTCTGCATGGGGCTGTAGGCGACGACCCCCACGCCGTGCTCTTTGCACCACGGCAGCTCGCCGCCCTCGACGTCTCGGCGGAGCATGCTGTATGGCGGCTGCAGGGATGCGACCGGGCGACGCGCATGGACGCGCTCCAGGTGTGCGACGGAGAAGTTCGAAACCCCGCACCAGCGGATCTTCCCCTCGGCCTTGAGCTCGCCGACAGCGTCCCAGGCTTCCTCCACGTCCTCGTCCGGTTCGGGCCAGTGGATCTGGTAGAGGTCGATGATGTCGATGCCGAGCCGCCGCAGACTCTCTTCGCATTCGTGCTTGATCGAGTCCTTCTTGATGCACGGCTCGATGGTCCGATCGGGACGCCACGTGCGGCCGCACTTGGTGGCGATGATGGGGCGCTCGTCCATGCCCGCGAGCGCCTTTCCCACCGTCTTCTCAGCCGTACCCATCCCGTACACCGGCGCGGTATCGATCCAGTTGATGCCCAGGTCGAGGGCGTCGTGGATCGTCCGGATCGACTCGGCCTCATCCTGTGGCCCCCAGGCGAAGCTCCAGTCACCGCCGCCGATGGCCCAGGTCCCCAGGCCGATGGTCGTCAGATCGAGGTCCGTGTTGCCGAGTCGGCGCGTGCGCATGGGCCGGATCCTAACCCCGCCCGGCGCCGGGGTCAGACGCTGCTCTTCATGCTCCGCGCGTAGTCGTTGGCGATGCGGAGCACCTCTTCGAGGTAGTCGTCGCGGCGGATCTTGCGCGTGCCGTCGTCGGTCTTCTTCGCCTCCTCGGTTGCCTTCTCGCTCTCCTCCTGGTCCTCGAGGAGGTTGGAGAACGCTTCTTGCTCGAGAGGAATCTCGGACAGCTCGCGGAGCTTCTTGAATCGTGCGACGTCCTTCTTGATCTTCGCGAATGACTCGGATGCCGCGATACGCTTGCCCGAGGCTTCACGCACGGGCTTCACGATGTTCGGCTTGGTGTGCCCGTACTGATCGTGGGGAAGCGCTGTGATCTGATCGAAGGCGAGCGCCTGGGGGAGGTCCGCTTCGCCATCCACGAGAGCGGACAACGCGGGCAGGACGATGTCCGGCCGGACGCCCTTCCGTTGCGTGCTGTCGCCGCTCGCCCGATAGAACTTTTGCAATGTCAGCTTCAGGCCCCCGAGCGCAGGGGGGTTACCCCGTCGTGTGACGATGCGTCCGAGGTCGATGACGTGCTGGACGGTGCCCTTGCCGTGGGTCGTCTCATCGCCGACGACGATGCCGCGGCCGTAGTCCTGGATGGCGCCGGCGAGGATCTCGCTGGCGCTCGCGGAGAAGCGGCTCGTCAGGATGACGATGGGGCCGCTCCACGACATCCCCGCCTTCTTGTCGTCCCGGCTCCTGACCTTGTCGTTGCCGTCCTTGATCTGGACCACGGGTCCCGTGTCGATGAACAAGCCTGTCAGCTCGATCGCCTCGGTGAGCAGGCCGCCGCCGTTGTATCGAAGGTCGAGAACAACCGCCTCGACCTCTTGCTTCTTGAAGCCCTCCAGGTCTCTGTAGAACGAGGGCAGGTCGATGATGCCGATCTTGCTGCCGTCGATTTCCATGACCTCGCCGATGGCGCTCTCGTCTCGCAATTCGATCCGGGCGCGCATCAAGTCGTGGATCTTCACTTCCTTGCCGCCCTTCTGGCGGATCTGCAGGCGTACGAGCGTGTCCTCTTTGCCGCGGATGAGCTTCACCACGTCGCTCAGCTTCATCCCCGAGATATCCACGATGTCGCCCCCCTCACCCTGGCCAACGCCGAGGATGCGGTCCCCGTCCTTGAGTTGTCCGTACCGTGCCGCTGCGCCGCCGGGGATGATGTCGGTGATGACGACCTGGCCGTCCTGATCTTGTAGGTGCGCGCCTATGCCCTGGTAGTTCAGGCGCATGTGGATCTGAAGATCCTCGAACGACTTGGCGCCGATGTAGCGCGTGTGCGGGTCGTATGCCGAGGTGATCGCGGCGAGGAACGCCGCGAGG
>JABSRK010000128.1 GCA_013213915.1 Planctomycetota bacterium | reverse complement strand
GCCCAGATCCCCGCCTGCGCCCCCCAGAAAGGTAGACCAGAGCAGGGTGCTGCCGTTTGGGGCGACCCGCGTTGCGAAGGCGTCACCAATGGCGTTCAAGAACCCACCGGAGCCGTTGTAGGTGGTGTCGAAGGCACCAGGGGTCGTGGGGTAGTCGGAAGAGTCGGTGTAACCGGTCACCGTCACCGCCTCCGAGGCGTCGAGGCCGATGGCGAACACCCCTTCATGGGTTCCACCGCTGCCGAGGAACGTGGACCACAGCAGCGCGCTGCCGCTCTCGTCCAGGCGGGACACGAACCCGTCCTGGCCACCGCCGTGTGTGGTGTCGAAGGCGCCGGTGGTGGTGGGGAAGTTGGATGAGTTGGCGGTTCCCGCCACCGTCACCGATCCCGAGGCGTCGATGCCGAGGGCCGATCCATAGTCCTGTCCACCGCCTCCCAGGAAGGTGGACCACAGAACCGTGACGCCGCTCGGGTCGAGGCGGGTCACGAAGGCGTCGTAGTCGCCGTTGTAGAACGTATCGAAGGCCCCGACGGTGACAGGAAAGTCGGAGGAGTCGGTCAGCCCCGTCACCGTCACCGCGCCCGACGGGTCCACCCCGAGGGCGAAGCTCACGTCACCGCCCCCGCCCCCCAGGAAGGAGGACCAGAGCAGGGCGCCGCCGCTCGGGTCGAGGCGGGTCACGAAGGCGTCGCCGCCGATGGTCGAGGTGCCGCCGCCGTTGTGCGTGGTGTCGAAGACCCCGGGCGTGGTAGGGAAGGCGAGAGAACTGGTCAGCCCCGCCACCGTCACCGCACCTGAGGTGTCGAGCCCGAGGGCCAAGGGGCGGTCGTCCCCGCCGTCCCCGAGGAAGGTGGACCAGATCAATCCCGGATCCACCACCAGGGCCAGGTCACGGTCCCTTTCCGGCGCCGCAAACCCGAACCGCTCATGGTCCAGGAGCACGTAGTTGCAGGTGATCTCCTGCTGCGCGCCGGTTGCCGTCACCTGCCAGGTCTTGGGAACCGGTTGCCGCACCGGCCCGAGGGCCGTCGCCATGACCAGCGTTCCGTCGGCGTCGAGGTGAAGACCGTCCGCTCCCGCGACCTCCACCTGGACGCGGTCCAGGTCTGCTCCGGGCTCCACCAAGAGGTCGTATTCGAAGTGGCCGTCGCTGCCGCGAGCGCGCACATCGATCCCCGGGTACAGGTGCTCCATGCGCACCGATCCGTGCAAGGGAACGTTGGATTTCCATCGCGTGGGGTCGTTGCCGAAGAAGTAATGGTGGACACCGGGGAGCCGCTCCTCGGGGACCGGCGTGGCGGCCTTCGCACCGTTGCAGAAGCGCATGCGCACGGCCACGCCGCGTTCAGGTTCCACGTCGGGCGCCCCACGGTCGGCCAGTGGATCGCCGGGATGGCGCGCCTTCTCGCTGTACTCGGTGAGCGTGAAGGCCCAGCCCCGATCCTCCAGGAACACGGCCATCGGCCCGAACGTCGCGACGTGGCTGAACGTTCCGTCCCACTGTCCCTGGTTTTCCACGAACGCCACGGGTTGCCGGGCCAGCATGGCCGCGCCGTGCGCCAGGTCGGGGATCTGGGCGTCCGTCACCGGGGCCGCACCCCTCGCGATGGCGGCGATCTGCTGATGGCGCTCTGAGGGATCGGCCACGGCGTCCGCCACGGTCAGCAAGAACAGCCCAGGGATGACCAGGGCGAGCGTGGTGGCGATCGATCTCATGGGTGGGGCCTGCTGAATGGGGTGCCTGGCGTGAAGCGCCCTTAACCAGCGTAGTCTTCGAGGCAGGGTGGCGCGAGGGGGCCCGTGGCGACCTGGTCGATGACGGCGCCGGTCATCTGGGGTATCAAGGGCGTAATGGCCAGCGTGCGACGCAAGAACTTCGGTGGCAATCTCCTCCTGCAACCCGCATCGTCCTACACGCCGGCGAGCGAGGAGGAGGTCCTGCGCATCCTCGATGGTCATAGCGGGGAGCGGCTTCGTGCGGTTGGTGGGCTGCATAGCTGGAGCGAGGCGCCGGTGGCCGACGGCGTGCTGCTCGACTTGCGCAGACTGAACCACGTCGAGATGCAGCAGGATGCCGAGGGGCCTGTCGCCGTGGTGGGGGCCGGCTGTCGGATCAAGCGACTGCTCGAGGAGCTGGATCGCCAGGGGGGGAGCACCCTTCCCTCGCTGGGACTGATCACGCAACAGACGATCGCCGGCGCGATCTCCACCGGCACCCACGGCTCGGGCCGCAACAGCATGTCGCACTATGTAGAGGGTGTTCGTGTCGCGCGCTACGACCCTGCAACCGGCAAGGCGATCATCGAGGAATTGAACGCAGGTGATGGCCTGCGCGCCGCCCGCTGCTCGCTGGGTTCGTTGGGAATCATCCTCACGGTCCGCATCCGTTGCCGGACGCAATACGACGTGGAAGAGCGCTTCAGCGAGCACCGGATACTGGCGGATGTGCTGGATGCCGAAGCGTCATTCCCGCTCCAACAGTTCTTCCTGGTTCCCTGGCGATGGTCGTATGTCGTCCAGCATCGGCGCGAGGGGACAGGATCACGATCGCGGCTGGCCTGGCTCTACCGGATCTACTGGCTGCTGGTGCTGGATGTCGGCCTGCACCTGCTGGTCCTGTTTTTCTTGCGCGTCATGCGCAGCCGTCGGCTGATCCGGCTGGTCTTTCGTCGCGTGGTCTCGCTGTTCGTGATTCGCGGCTGGACGGTCACCGATCGTTCGTCCTCCATGCTGGTGATGAGGCACGACCTGTTTCGCCACATCGAGATCGAGTTGTTCGTGCGTCGTCCGCGGCTCGACGACGCTCTGCACTTTGCGAAGGAGGTCCTCGAGGTCGCCGGAGGGGTGCGGTCGGAGCTGTCCACGGACAACCAGCGGCGCCTGGGGGAGCTCGGCATGCAGGATGACCTGGCCGGACTCCGAGGGCGCTACTGCCACCACTACCCGATCTGTGTGCGACGGGTCCTGCCCGACGACACGTTGATCTCCATGGCCAGCGGCGCCGGCGAAGACTGGTACGCATTGAGCTTCATCAGCTACGGGAAGCCGAAGGACCGTGAGGGGTTCTTCCTGTTCGCCGACTTCATGGCCCGCAGCATGGCCCGACTGTTCGAAGCCCGTCCCCACTGGGGCAAGGTCTGCCCTCTCGACGCGGGGGAACTGGCGTCCCTGTACCCGCGCTTCAGCGACTTCCGCGCTCTGTGCCACCGGTTCGATCCCGATGGCGTGTTCCGTAACCGCTGGACCGCGAGCTTGCTGGATACGGAGACACGGGATGCGGCTTCGAACAGAGTCGAGGACGCATGACCGAAGCCGGGCTCGTCGCTTCGGTCACGCGCGGGGATCGGCCTACTCGGCGCTGGCAGCTTCGTGAATGACGAATCCCAGAGCCCAGGACTCCTCGTCGTCCTCCGAGGCGATCTTGGTCGCCATGACATCGATGGCACCCATTCCGTCCGCGTCCTGGTACTTCACGTAGAACCCCCGAAGGTACATGCAGTCGACGGAAGCTCCGGCAGCCGCCAGAGTGAGGACCCCGATTGGACGGTCCAGTTTGGAATCGACCACGCCTTCCGTGATCGTGGCGTCATTCGCTTCGATGAGCGCGGTGACCTCGGTCTTCAACGCGGCGAGCAGCGCCGTCACTTCACCGGCGGTGATCTCACCTTCCAGCTGGAAGCGCTGCAATTTTCGGCCTGGCGGCGTGATCGTCAGGTAGCCACCCGGTGTGCCAGGCTTGGAGTTGCACTGGGCTCCCGATCCGGAGATCGAATCGAAATGCGTGCGCGCCGTCCTCTGGATGCTCTGGACGTCGATGTTGGTGAAGAGCGTGGTGACCTTCGTGAGTTGCGGAGCACCGCCTTCTTCCGAGGCGCCGCCGTCGCTGCACCCCACCAGGCCCATGCACAAGAGGCATGAGGACAACAGTAATGAGATGGATCGCATGTCGTTCTTTCGCTTGTTGTGTGCCGGAAAATCGGGGGCGGATACGGACGGATAGCCCGGAGATTTCGCTCAATTCCATGATTTTGTGATCGCCGTAGGGCGCTCAGCCATCACCCGGGGTGCAGGCGCCCGGTCGGGCCCCCCGATCCGGCAACCCTCGTCGGCGTGAGCCTTCGAGCGGTCAGGGACAGATGATGACTTCCAGGGCGTTGGAGCCCCGGAGGATGCCGTTTTCGAAGACGCCGGCTTGCACGTAGATGGTGAGCCCGGCCAACGACGGGGTCGTGGGCAGGGTGAGGGGATAACTCGCGACCCCGAGGGAGTCGCTCATGATGGCGAGCGGCGAGAATGGCGGGGACACCAGCATGACGGCCGAGGTCGCCGGCATGGCGATGTGCGCGGGGGCGGAGCCGATGATGGCGTAGTGCAACGTGCCAGGGGGGCCGCCGAACACGTCGAAGCTCGTGGTCAAACCCACCGCTGGCGTCGCGGGGGTCATCAGGTTGAGGTCGAGGGCCGTGGAATCCATGGCCGTGTAGCTCCGGACGCCGCATCCCGATAGAGCATTGAGCGCGTTAGGAGTTGCGGTGGGGAAGCTGACGAACGCGCTGGAGCCGTCGATGACGCGACCCGTGGAGATATCCCCCAGCTGGGTTCCGAAGCCGATGTTGTCCAGGAACACCCCGACATCGGAGTCGTACAGGGCGATGGCCTCGCCGTTCGACGACAGCTTGAAGGTCGCATGGAGGGGGCCATCGGCGGGGTCGTTGTCGGCCCAGACCAGCAAGGTGTCTCCTGGCTGCATCAGGTAGCCAGGGGGGAACCGCCACTTTTGCGGCACGTTCAGGTCGTCCGTCAGACACAGGGTGTCCAGGAACACCGGATGGGGTGACGGGTTGTGGAGCTCGATCCAGTCTTCCGTCTGACCCGCTTCGTCGGTGATGCCGTTGTCGTTCTTGGCCATGAACTCGTTGATGGTGATGGAGTTCCCGGTGGAGCCCAGGGGCAGGTTCACCCGCAGCGGCGCACGCTCTGCGTACTTCGGGAAGAACGTCATGGCGCCACCGGACGCGAGGTCCGTGGCGGCGCCCACGTAGTAATCCACCCGCGTTCCCGGCAGGTAGGCCGGAAGCTCGGCACCGTAGACACCGTCGCCGGCGGCGCCGTCCATGTGCTGGCCGTCATCGAACATGGGCGCTTCGTTGAAGGCGCCCTGCGTGCGCGAGTACAGGGTCACGTCTCCCAGGGGTGCGAACGGCCCGTTTACCCCCGCGGTGACCCAGACCGCCTGACCGATGGCCGGAGCGTTGGGCTGGTGGCTGACGGTACCGATGAAGGGAGCCGGCTTGTTGAGGTCAGGGTGTCCAAGCAGGTAGTTGCGGCGGCCATTCACGAGGGGCTGCAATCCCGAGATGCCGGAGAAGAACCCCGACCCGTAATTCTGCGTGACGTTGGATGTGAAGGCGGACGTCGGGTAGAGCTTCTTGTTGTCCGCGGCGACCTCGGCGGCGATCAGCGCCTGATAGGCCGCGACCTTGGGGCCGATGATGCTCCAGTCCCACCAGTCGGCTGCCATGGTCCGTACGTGGGCCAGGTAGCGCTCCCGGATCTTGGGCACCGCCCAGAGCCGGTTCATGAGCGGGCGTCCCGAGTGGCCCTCGTTGTAGAAGAGGTTGAAGTTCATCCGGGCCGTGTACGACGACCCCGCCAGGAACGTGCCCGCCAGGGTCATGTTCATGCCCCACGGGATCGCCTGCATGCGGTCGTGAAAGACGTCGTGATAGAGCCAGTAGTTGTGACCGAAGTAGAGGTAGCTGTCGGGATTCACGAAGAGGATCTGCGCGCCGACCATCCACATCGCGGCGTCCACGTTGAGCGCAGAGATCACGTCGTCGTGCAAGGTCGACAACGGCCCGTTGTTGAGCTTGTCGCAGGCTCGGATGAGCGGGACCCAGGGGGCTACGGCGTTGGGTGTCTTCAAGTCGTAGTTGTTGGAGTACGGCGTCGTCCCCGTTCCGAGCCAGGTCAGGGCGGCGCCGCTGCTGGTGGCGTTGGGAAGGGTGGCGTCCGCTTCGTAACGGGGGCCGTCCTCGTCCACGAACCACTCACGTAGCAGGTCCTTGTTGATCTGCTGCACGTTGATGTAGACGCCCCAGTTCTCGCCGTTGACCCTGAGGACGACGAAGTTCGCCTTCGAACACGCCATGTAGTTGCGGTAGATGTGATAGCAGAGCACCTCCCGCACGAAGGTGGGATCCTGGAACCCGTTGTTCAGGTTGAGGCTCTTGTATCCGTACAGCCGCTGCCCCGGCACGAACGAACCCATGGAGATGTTGAACGGCTTCTTCTGGGAGCTGCCGATGGAGTTGTACGACGAGTACCCGCGGAAGCGCACGCCCACGCTCGGGTACACCACGCCATCAACCGTGAGATCGGCAGCGAGCTCAAACCCGGTTCCGAAGTTCTGCTGCAGCTGCTGATACCAGTTGGACGCCGCGAATTGCAAGTCGAAGACTCGCAGGGTCGTCTCGTCGTACAGATCCGGCTGCTGGGCGCAGACCGGCGCGGCGACGAAGAGGACCACCGCGCACAGGATGGACGTCAAGCGTGACATGACCTGGTCTCCAAGGGTGCCGCGTCATTACAACACGGGGCGTTCGAACTTGTCTTCGGTGACGTTTTCATGAATCCAGATCGCAGGTCGGAAGGCCCATTTCAGTTGATCGACACGTTGTCGAGGGAGACGTCTCCCGTGTAGGAGCCGCCGGCGGTGTACCCGAAACGGATGCTCGCCGCGCCGCTCGTCGGGATGAAGGGCAAGAGGTCGATGGACTCGGCGGACCACTCCGGGCCGTTCTGGAACTGGTTGGGGTCGGCTCCGGAGTACGTGGCGATGGTCGAGAGGACGCCGCCCTCGTTGAGGGAGATGGTGAGGGTGCCCATCGTGGCGCCGATCCTGCTCAGGTCGAAGTCCAACTTGTAATTGCTGAGCGTCGCGAAGTTGACGGTGCACGTGTCGATGCCAAAGCTCGCGCTGCTATTGGGGCTGGAGGTCTCGCAGTACAGATAGTTGGGCAGGGTGGCCGCGGACGTCGGTCCCGTGCCGGTCGAAGGCGTGCCGCTGGCGTCCACGGTCCAGGGGACGACACCGCTTGGGGTGCTCCAGCCCGGGGGCAGAGACAAGGACTGGTCGAAGTCGGATCCGAGACACGGAGCGACGCTCAGATCAACCGCGCCGCCGAACGTGAATCCAGAGACCGCTGCCGGGTTGGTCACCGCGAACTGGCCGCCATAGGTCCCGCCCGGCAAGGTGACGTTGATGTTGACGGGGCTGCCGCCCCAGGGTGTGCCGAACACGCCGTTGAAGAACGTCAGCCCGGGGTTGGCCAGATCCACGTTCACGATCTCTCCGCCGGGTAGGGCGAGAGCGCCTCCTCCGAGGGGCAACGTGGGGGAGAGCGTGTACGCCAACTCCCAAGCCGCCGCCGGGACGTTGGTGTCCATGCTGACGGTGAACGTCGCTCCTGTCTGCACGGCCAGCTGGCCCGGGGCGACGACGCTCGAACTGACGCCATCGACGGAGAAGCTGGCGGCGGGCGAGTTGATGCTGTACGTCTGCGCGATGCACCCGATGGCCAGCTGATTGATCTCTGCGGCGGTCAGCGCCGTATCGTAGACCTTGAAGCTCTCCATGAACTGGCCCGTATCCAGGGCGTCGATGGAGCCCGAGTAACCGCCGACGCGGAATGTTCCGGTGCCTACGATCGCCACCGCGGGAGGCTGGGCGACGGTGTTGACCAGGGAACCGTTGACGTACGCGCGACTCTCGCCGGCAGGATCGTAGACGAAGGCCACGTGCGTCCATCCCTGCGGCCCGTGGGCGTTGGGGCAGAGCGTGTCGGCGAGTCCTCCGCCGCGGAACAGGATGCTGTCGGCGCCGGCCGCGCCGTCGGTGAAGCACCGAAACTGGCCGGCCGTCTGGTCGCCGCAGAGGTAGGCGAACGCGTTGTTGCCGACCATCGTGTGGCCGGACGTCTCGATGCAAAAAGCGATGGTGACGCCGGACAGGAGGTTGGTCACCCAGCCCGTGTCGCCGCCGTAGATGGCGAGCGCCGTGTCACCCTGGAGGCAGGTCGTCCCATTGGGTGATGCCCCCCCCATGGTGAGGCCATAGAGAGGCATGGAGGCGGGGCCCGCCGTGCCTCCGTTGACCGCCGGGTTTGCGCCGCCGGTGTCGAAGTCATAGGCGAGCAGCGGAGACTGCCCCGCTGACGTCAGCGAGCACAGGCCGAGGAATAGGGCGAGAAGCAGGCTTCTCATCTGGGGGGACTCCGGTCACGTTGAGGACCGACAGGGTCAGGTCCGGCGACAAACGAGGAGGGGCAGACGATGCACCCTAATTCTACACTGAGGAAGGGCCGGACCCCGTCGTTGGATCGGGACTGGCTCTGGGGGAGTAGGCCGGAATTTTCCCCATGGGACCCATGAGATCTCCTGTTCCCATGGCTCATTTTCCGGGGCTGCGGCTGGCAGGATCGAGGCCTGGGTGGCCTGTCCCCCTCATCGGGTACGGGGCCTATTCGTGGGACCTGACGCGGAAGGAGCGGTGCTGCGTCGGGCTACGGGCGAATGAACGTCAAGTTGCCGGCGATGCCCATGCGGAGCTCGTTGCCGACCGGGTTGACGATCTCGCCGTCCAGCGTCACACCGCCGTCGGGGAGCACGAGATGGATGCGGCGCCCGCTGACGCCGTAGTACCCGTTGCGCTCGGTGAGGTGCCGACCCCGCTTGCCCCAGACGCCGACGAGACCGGCGCGCAGCAGCTTCTTGTGGTTTTGTGCGATGGCCGTCATCCGGATCGGTTGTTCGTTTCCGCCCCAGAACGGATCGATGCCCAGGGCGAGGCGATTGAGCGTCGTCGCCATGAAGAAGCACCATGAGCGCTCTTCCAAGTCCTTGCCGTCGACGGTGACGGTCGCTTCCGTCGGCGCGAACGCGGAGCGCGACCACACGTGTTTGCTCACCAACTTCACGACGCTGGCTGTCGTGCCGAACCCTGTCCGCATGCCAGGGACCTTGCTCCCGTCCCGGAAACGCCAGGTGTCCAGCGAGCCCTGGTAGATGGCCCCGCCGCCGACGAAGAAACCGCAGGAGGGGGCGTGTCCAGGGGCGCCCACGCCGATGCACGGACGCTCTACCAGCGAGACCCCGTCGATGTCGGGGCTCTCCGTCCATGCGAGGAGTCGCTTCAGCGCACGCACCTGGTTGCCCTTCATGCCGACATCGGACGCCGTCATGTTGGTGCGCCCACCGCGCAGGATCGCGACCAGGGGAGGGGTGGGAGACTTGGAGCGGGTCAGCAGGTGGGTCGCGACCATGGATACCGTGCCGTCGCCGCCGCTCACCCCCAGAATATCGACGTTGGCCGCTTCGTACGCCTCGAGAGTGGTGCTCACCTCTTCAGGGCTCTCAACGACGTGATGGGGGATGTCCGGGAGCGTCCGCAGAAGCGCGGAGGTCTTTTCGAGGGACCCCTTGAAAAGACC
>JABSRK010000127.1 GCA_013213915.1 Planctomycetota bacterium | reverse complement strand
CTCCTCGTCCGTCATCTCGACGATCCAGTCTCTCGCCCAGGTCAGCGCCGTCTCGTTGACATCCAGACCCGAGACCTTGGCTGACTTGAGCGCCATGACCATCCAGCCGGTGACCGAGCTGTCGTTGTCCCCGGGACACTCCCCGTAACGCCAGGCCTTGTACGGGTTCTGGCACTTCATGACGAAGTTGAGCCCGTTCTGTGCCGTAGCCTTCCAGATGCCAGAGCGGGTCATGGCGTAGGCCTCGGTCATGGCCAGGGCGCCGATCGCGTGGTTGTAGGTGAAGTGCGGATCGCCACGTGAGCCGAAGCAGCCCTCGGCGTCCTGCTGGTTCTTCAGCCACTTGAGCGCCTTGCGAACCGTGGTCCGGTAGGTGCCCTCCTTGTGGGTGTTACCGGCGCCAAGGAACGCGAGGAGCGCAAGGCCGGACACACCGACGTCATACATCGCGTTTCCCTTGCCGTCACACAACTCACCCTTCTTGGGGTCACCGTTCTGCATGAAAGCATCGCAGTCCCACCGACCGTCCTTGGACTGGTGGTTGGCAAGCCACTCAAGACCGCGTTCTACAGCCCGCTGCGTCTTGCCACCGCCGCCCATGGCGCGAAGGTTGCGCTTGCCGCCACGATTGCGACCGAACCGGCCGCCGGCGCCACCGCCGAGGCCGATCGCATCGTTGGTCTGGGTGCCATCGAACGGCTTGTCGGACAGATTGTCCTCGTCACCCTTCGACTCCTCCCATTCCTCGTTGTCGTCGGTCTCGTTGTGGTCGGAGATCTCCGTGTCCTTGATGACCGGCTCTTCAGTCGGCTCCTCTTCGGGCTTGATCTCCTCGGTCTCCTCCTCGACCTCCTCCTCCATCTCGTTCTCGAGGGTGGCGTCCTCAGAGACGTTGAACGAACTGTCCTCGTCGTCCTCACCTCCTATCGAGGAGAACAGGTTGAGGATGATGGCGATCACGACGTGGACCGCGACGGAGATCATCAGCCAGGGCACGCTACGAAGCTGCTCGACAAGGATGTCGTTGAAGGTCGCTGCCTCGTGATGATGGCCATAGCCATCATATTCGTAATTAGTTTCTGACATTGGAGTTAGGGCTCCCGTTGAAGCTCACGCAAGGGAGAGAGGTCGGAGAACATGTCCAACCCCATCCGGACTATAGGCTTGCGCACAGGGGGGGTCAACGAGTGGGATCGGGCCTTGGTTCACGGGACAAGGCAAGAAAATCGAACTCTGCCGTGATAGCTGGTCACGGGGTAAGACCCCGCCTCCGGGCCTCCAGAGACGCGATGAGCCCGAGCTTGTACTTCACCGGGTAAATGTACGACTCGCGGACGATCCGGGCCTCGACGGAAGCACGAGCCCTATCCAGCCGTTCCTCGCGGATCTTCGCGGTGATGGTCCTCTGCGCAACGGCGAAGGGAACCACATGCGCCTCCTTGCGCTCTGCGCAACGCACCAGCAACCAGCCAGCCCCAAACTCGATGGGGTCGGACACCGTGCCGACCTCACCCTCGAACGCATAGTCGATGATGGGCTTGAGCAAGGAAGACCCCCGGTCGTGCCAGCCCGAATGCCCACCCGTCTCAGCGGTGATCGGGCTATGGAGCCGGGCGAGGGTCGCGAAGTCAGCTCCCGTGACCAGCTCCGCCTTGATCCGCTTCGCCTTCTCGAGGGCCTTCGCCTTCGTACCCCGTTCGATTCGGGAGGCCGTGGAGCCGACGGTGATCGCCATGTACCAGATGTCCGCCTGGGAGACGTTGCTGAAGTCGTCTTTGAGGTGGTCTTCGTAGTACGCCCGAACCTCACGAGCGGTCGGGTCCACACTGTGTTCGGGGCGCAGCGTGTCGCCGACCCCGCGCGATCCCCCTGCGAACGCACTCACGTAGAGGTGGCGCTGGGAGCGAAGAGTGAGGTCGGTCACGTACTCTTCGTGACTCGTCCCGCGCTCCATCAGGTATTCCCGGTAGGACTCCTCCCCCCCGAGTTCCGACTTCTGTCGTTCGACGTGGGCGAGAATGTGCTGGGGATTCAGAACCAGTTGCAGCCGCGCCGCAGCCTGATCCATGACCCGGTCCAGGATCATCACCGCCAGCGTGCGCTCGAACAACTCGCGCCGGGCGGCCTCGGACATGCCAACAGCCGACACGCGCATGGCCTCGCGCACCTCGGCGATGGTGATCACCTCCCGATTCACCAAGGCCGCGATGCCACTCTCATAGACCCTGGTCGGGTCCGCCCCGGGCTTCTTGCCCGCAGGCTTGGTTGTCGCGTCTCCCTGGGACGACGCCGCGCTCACGAGGATCAGCAGGCAAGCGAGCCTTCTCATGCAGGTTCCCTCCGGGCCACAGGATAGCACCACTGGCGGTGCAAATCGGCCCCAACTCCACTCAGGAACCCGACGCCGCCGGGTCCCCGATCGATTTGACGGAGAGGTGTTCTCGTAGAAACGAGAGGAGCTCACCCGGCCCCCGAAACGGAGCCGGATGCACCAGCAGGACCACCTGGCCGCGAAGGACCCGCACCTGGTCCCCCGAAGCAGTGACAAACGCCATCAGCCGCTTGAGCCGCCGCGAACGGAGGGCCACGCCCTCGCCTGGCATCATCTCCAGCCGCGCCACCCTCATCCGTTCCATCAGCGCGCGGATCTTCGCCACGAGAACGAACTCACGCGCGACGGGTGGCGGCGGGCCGAACCGGTCGGCCATCTCCTCGATGACGGCATCGAACTGCTCCTCCGTCATCGCTCGGCCCAGCTTCCTGTACATCTCGACACGCAGCCGCTTGTCGGTGATCCAGGAGTCGTCGAGGTAGGCGGTGAAGTCGATGTTGATCTCGACCTCTTCCGGCAACTCGACGGGCTCGTTGCGCAGGCGCTTCACAGCGCCGTCGAGCAACCGGCAGTACATCTCGTATCCGACTGACGCGATGTGTCCGCTCTGCTCGGGGCCGAGGATGTTGCCGGCGCCGCGGATCTCCATGTCGCGCATGGCGATCTGGAACCCGGCGCCGAGTCGGCTGAACTCCTCGATGGCCCGGAGCCGCTTCTCGGCGATCTCCGAGATCGCGTGATCGGGGCGGACCAGGAAATACGCGTACGCCTGGTGGTGGTACCGCCCGACCCTGCCGCGAAGCTGGTGAAGATCGGATAGCCCGTACCGGTCCGCCTGGTCGACGAAGATCGTGTTCACGCTCGGAATGTCCAGCCCTGACTCGATGATCGTCGTCGCCACGAGAACGTCCGCTCTCTTCTCGAGGAAGTTGAGCATGGTCCGCTCGAGCGCGCGCTCCGGCATCTGACCGTGTCCCACAAGGATGCGCGCCTCGGGGACGAGATTGGAGAGACGTCTCGCGATCTTGTGGATGGTCTGCACACGATTGTGGACGAAGAAGATCTGCCCTTCCCGATCGAGTTCCCGGAGGATCGCCGTCCGTACGACTTCCTCGGCATAGGGGATCACCTCGGTTCTCACCTCACGACGTCCCTTGGGCGCTTGCCCCAATGGCGAGATGTCGCGGATCCCCAGGATCGCCTGATGCAGGGTGCGCGGGATGGGCGTCGCGCTCATGGTCAGCACATCGACGTTGGTGCGAAGCCGTCGCAGGCGCTCCTTGTCGCCGACCCCGAATCGCTGTTCCTCGTCGATGACGAGCAGCCCGAGGTCCTTGAACGACACATCCCCTTGAACAAGTCGATGGGTGCCGATGACGATGTCCACCGCCCCAGCCGCCAGCCCTTCGAGCGCTCGCTGCTGCTGCTTCTTCGTACGGAATCGGGAGAGGCACTCGATGACGACGGGGTAGTCCTTCATGCGCTCTCTGAACGACTCCCAGTGCTGCTGGGCGAGGATGGTCGTCGGGACCAGCACAGCCACCTGCCGATCACCCATCACACATTTGAACGCCGCCCGCATGCAAACCTCGGTCTTGCCGTATCCGACGTCGCCACAAATGAGCCGGTCCATGGGTCGGTCCGACTCCATGTCTCCCTTGATTGCCTCAGCCGCACGGGCCTGGTCGGGCGTCGCCTGATACGGGAACGCGGCCTCGAACTCCTGCTGCCAGGGCGTGTCCCCCTGATGCCGGATGCCCGTCTTCCGTGCGCGAATCGCCTGCATCTCGAGCAGGTCAGCCGCCATGTCCGTGACGGCCTGCCGTACGGCCTCCTTGCGCTTCTCCCAGGACGCCGATCCGATCCGCGACAGATTCGGCGCATCGCCCTTCCCGCCGATGTACTTCTGGACGAGGTCGATCTTCGCCGCCGGCACGTGCAACTCGACCGCGTCCTTGAACTCCAGGACGAGGAACTCCTGATCGGCCCCACCCTTCACCTCGCGGCGTAACCCGACGAACCGCGCGATCCCCTGGGCGAGGTGGACCACGTAGTCGCCTTCATCCAGATCCAGAAACGACTCGATGGCCTCACTGACCACCGACTCCTCGTGGCGTGGACGCCGACGCTTGACCGCCGTCGCGAATAACTCGTGATGGCCGAGCGCGCCGACACCGAGGAAGGGACTATGGAACCCCTCATGCAAACGGCCGACGTGCATCAACACTTGTCGTTCGCACACCTTCTTCGCCCGCGGGTCCGACTGTTCGGCCAGGACCTCCCGGAACCGGTCCCGCTCCGCTTCGGTATCGAAGCAGAGCAACGTCACGCTCTTCCCGCGAGACGTGCGCTCGAGCGTGTCCAGGGCGTCCTCGAAAGCCGTCCCTGCGGTCGCGACGATCTGACCGCCCACATTGAGCGCTTCGGCAGCCGGCGCCTTCATCCGCGAGGTCATCACTTCGGGTAGGCGAAACACGGCCGTCCACCCATCCTCACGTCGCTCCCGCTCCTTGCCGACGAACCGAGCGAGGTGCCGCTCCATGGATTCAGCAAGCCCGCGCGCGTCGCGCGCCAGCACCGTCCACGACGCGTCGAGATGCTCAGCTAGGACGCCACCCTCCGGATCGTTTTCAGGCAGGAGCAATGAAGGTGATGCCCTGCGGAGCACCTCGACCGAGAGTTGGGTCATGGGATCGAACGCCCGCAAGCCTTCGATCTCGTCGTCCATCCACTCGACGCGCAACGGCTTGTCGAGATCGTGCGGCCAGAAATCGACGAGGTCACCCCGGACGGCGAGCACTCCGGGACGGTGGGCCGTGGCGTCGCGCGCGAATCCTGCATCGACAAGGCGCGCGACCACGCCATCGAGCGGCAGGGTCGCCCCTACCGCCAGGTCCAGACGGGCGCCCCGCACCGCACGCGGTGACGGCAGAGGGTCCACGGCGGACCTCACCGGCGCGACCAGCACGCGCAGCTCGCCATCGCTGGCCAACCGACCGATGACGCGCGCCCGCTCCAAGGCCCCGTCCACGCCGGACGGCAGCAACGCCGTCCCATCGGCCGCGACACCGAACATCCGCAGGTCCTCGACGACCCCCTCCGCTTCGTCCTCGCCGGGAACGAGAAGCAGCCAGCGCCGATCAGTCTTGCGGACCAACGCCGCGGCGAGCAACGAAAACAACGAACCGGTGACACCCCCGACAACGGGCGCGTCATCCAGCGCCGCAACCAGTTCCTTGAACGGTCGCGATCGGATGAGGGGTTCTATAAGAGCGTCCACGTGCGTGGTTCACGATAGCCGCACAGTGGGGCAGACCTCCAGGGCGCTCCGCCGTGATCAGAGCAGCCCCAGCTCCCTGAGCGCAGCACGGGCCGCGCGCTGCTCGGCTTCCTTCTTCGAACGGCCCCAGGCGGGGAAAAACCGGCGCTTGCCGAGCGTCACGCTCATCTCGAACGTCTTGGTGTGATCGGGACCCGCGGTCGAAAGGACGACGTAGCCCGGATTCTCCATGTGGTTCTGCTGGGCCCACTGTCCGAGCCACGACTTGAAGTCCCGCTGGCCTGGTTCATCCGCCGCGGTGGCGATGGCGTCCTCGAAATGACGGATGACGAATTCGTAGGCCGCATCCAGTCCGCCGTCCACGAACACTGCTGCGATGACCGCCTCAAGGGCGTTCGAGAGGATCGAGTTCGTGATCGACTTCGGAGTCGGGAACATGCGGCCGACCACGAGATGGGGCGCGAGTCCGATGTCCCGCGCCTTCAGCGCAAGGCTGCGGCGGCTGACCACCTGGCTCTTCACCTTGGTCATCCGGCCTTCCTGGAACTCGGGGTGATGGGCGTAGAGGTAGAGGCTGACCACGGCGCCGAGGATCGCGTCGCCGAGAAACTCGAGGCGCTCGTTACTCCCCGAGAAGGCAGTGCGTGACGAGCTGTGAGTGAGCGCGCGAACAAGCGTCTCGGGGTCGTTGAACGTGTAGCCAAGGACGCGCTCGCATTCGCCCACGCGACCCGTGGCGCCGTCGCCGTTATCGGTGGCGCTCACGCGTCGAGGCTCCCCTCGCCCGGCTGGAACAGGAGGCCGTACTCCTTCTGCGCATAGCGGTCCGTCATCCCCGACACATAGTCAGCCACCACGCGCTCCAGACCATCCGTGTCTGCGAGGGATTGGAACCGCGGCGGCATCAGTTCCTTGCCCTCACGGTACGCCCTGAAGAGACCGGTGATCATCACGCGCGCCCGGTTGCGCATACGGCAGACCTTGAAATGGGTGTAGAAGTGGTCGTAGAGGAACTTGCGCAGTTCGACTTCGCCGGACAGGACATCTGGGCTGAAAGCGACGACAGAATCGGGCTGAAGGCGAACGTCTTCCAGGCTCGCGATCTGGCGCTCGGCGAGGCGGCGGCCCGTACTCTCGCAGAGGTCGCGCACGAGCAGCGAGATCAACTGGGCGACGACCTTGAGCTCGAGGAGCCTGTCCGACGTGCCCGGATAGCGCGCCAGGGCCTCCTCCCTGGCCTGCTCCCAGAGACCGACATTGTGATCCAGCGCGTCGCGCTTCAGGATCCCCGAACGCAAGCCGTCGTCGAGGTCCGCCGACAGGTACGCGATGCCGTCGGCGAGATCCACCACCTGTGCTTCGAGGCACGGCCCCTCGTCCGGGCGATACGGGGCGTAGTCCTCCCCCTCGAACGGCCGCTTGTGCTTGATGATCGACTCGCGCACTTCGTAGGTCAGGTTCAGCCCGCCGAAATCCGGGTACTTGACTTCGAGAACGTCGAGGATGCGCAGGGCCTGCCGGTTGTGCTCGAACCCGCCGTGCTCGCTCATGAGCTCGCCGAGCACATCACCGCCGGAATGCCCGAATGGCGTGTGCCCCAGATCGTGCGCCAGGGCTAAAGCCTCGGTGAGGTCCTCGTTCAGCGACAGGCTGCGGCTGATCGCCCGTGCGATCTGCGAGACCTCGAGGCTGTGGGTGAGACGCGTGCGGTAGTGGTCCCCCGTATCGGCGACGAACACCTGGGTCTTGCCATTGAGGCGCCTGAACGCCGTGCTGTGGATGATCCGATCGCGATCGCGCTGGAAGTCGGTCCGAAGCGGGTCGGGCGGCTCCTCCATCCGGCGCCCGTTCGACGCGCACCCGCGGCAGGCATAGGGCGCGAGCCGAGCGTCCTCCCGCGCCAGCACCTGCTCGCGGCTCACGATCCTGCCGGTCTCGGCTTCCGTGTCGCTTCCGTTGCCCATGTCTTCCTTAACCGTAGCCCCGGGAGCGGCCGCCCTCAACGACGCAGGAGCGGCCACAAGCCGGCACAGCCGACCACCAGCGCCACGAGCGAGGGCCAGACCACATCGGGACGCTGGTAGATGATCCCTCCGATGACGAACGTCAGCCCGTACACCACAGCGACCCCGAGGACCCACATGAGGAGGACCTGGCCCAACGAGTGGTCCGGGTTCCCCTCGGCGCCGACCCGGGCGCGGACGGGTCCCCAGAAGCCGGGAGGCCGTACCTTGCGAACGAAGGCGTCGAGTCGTTCCGGATCGGTGGACGGCGCGAAGCGCACTGCGAGTACCGCCACCGAGATGGACGAAGCCACCACGATGATCGCCTTGTGCCAGATCTCCAGCCTGGTCCCGCCGACGAAACACGGACCGCTGGCGAACACGTACGGATCCTGCCAGACAGCGTTACAGACCTCGAATCCAACGGTAATCAGCACCGACGATGCCAGCGCCAGGATCTCGCACCACGCGTTCACCCGCCACCAGAACCAGCGCATGATCAGTACCGGCCCGATGCCGGCGGAGAACGCCCAGACGAAGATCCACGCGTCCTTGATCGAGCGAAAGAACTGGAAACACATCACGGCGGCCGCCATGACCGCCACGATGGACCCCTTGCCCATCCACACGAGTTGACGCTCGCTGGCCTGAGGACGAACGAAGCGTCGGAAGACATCGTTCACGAGATAGGACGCACCCCAGTTAAGCAGGGTATCCACGGTGCTGAGGAACGCGGCGAGAAACGCGGCGACGAGCACACCTAGGAGGAACGGATGGTCATCGAGGAACCGGCGCATCATGCGCGGGTAGGACGTCCTACCTTCGATGCTCTGGAGTTCGGTGCCGCCGGGGTCCACGACCTTGCCGTCCCGCGCGGTCACGACCAGGTCCTTCACCTCCCGGTCCTCGAAGATCTTCTTGCCTTGCGGACCGGTCCCGACGACGGCACGCACGGTGCCGGTGACGACGCCTCGCTCCTCGCCGTTGACCAGCGCCCTCCCGTCTTCGTACTCGAGGAGTGGGAAGACGACCAGGCTCAAAGATCCGATCAGGACCCACGGCCACATGCGGATCGCCGCATAGGCCACGGAAAACCACAGGGTGCCGACGCTGGCGTGCCATTCGTTCTTCGCGGCGAGCATGCGCTGGCACAGGTACCCGGCACCGTCAGCGTTGTAGATCGCCCACCACATGATGCCCATGTAGGCGAGGACCTTGAACTGGTGATCCGGTGCTTCTGGAAAGAACGCGAGTGAATCCGACGACACGGCCTGGGCGACAGCCTCGACCCCGCCCACACGATCGGCGGCGATGAACGCGAAGATCACGGTCCCCGCGATGGCGACCCAGAACTGAAGGAAATCGGTGGCGACGACACCCCAGAACCCGGCAAGGACTGCGTAGGTGAGCGCGATCCCGGCCAGTCCCCACGCAATCAGGTTCTCGTCCGCCGCGGGGATGTCGGTCACGGCGATGATCACGTCGACGATCGCACGCATGATCAGCGACAGCGAGATGACGTTCGCGAGAATCGAAAAGTGGAACGCCTTGTAGACACGCAACCCGGCCGCCGAGCGTCCGTTGTAGCGGAGTTCTAGCAGCTCGTTGTCGGTCATGACACCAGAGCGGCGCCACAGGCGGGCGAAGAGGAACACGGACAGCACCTGGGCCATCACCATGTTCCACCCAAACCAGCCGTAGGAGACACTCGTCCGAACGTTCGATGCGACTCCGAGGGGCGTATCGGGCGCGAACGTTGTGATGACCATGGACGTGCCGATGATCCACCACGGCAGCGTCCGCCCCGAGAGGAAGTACTCCTGGGTGTTCGTTGCCGCGCGGCGAGCGAACCAGAGTCCGACGGCGAACGTCAGCGCGAGGAAG
>JABSRK010000126.1 GCA_013213915.1 Planctomycetota bacterium | reverse complement strand
CTTCCACCTGGACCTTGATCGGCGGGTCCCCCGCGAGCTCTACCCGGTCCCCTGGCTCCTTGGCCCCCACGTACATCTTGAGGTCGAGCACTACCTTGCCCTCTCGATCCTCGGCGCCCTGGTGGATCCCTGCTACCTGCCCGGCTTTCACCTGCACGAAGTCGGTCTCCACATCTTCCTCGGCGATGACGGGTCGGATGAAGGAGGTGGCGCCGTGGGGCGCCACGTCGAATGCCGCGCACACCATGTGGAGCGACTCCATGAAACCCCGGTGACCGAAGCCGCCGCCCTCCACCCGGGACTGGAATTCCGCTTCCGTGAGCCCTGCACCGACCTTGCGCTGCAGCGGCCCACGACGCTTCCCTGCGTCAACGACGCGCCACGCGTGCACAGACTCGACGCGGTCAAGAGGGGCGGAGACCAGCACCGGCAACAAGTCCAGCACGAACCCCGGGTTGATGCCCGTCCCCAGGCAAGCCACCCCACCAGCTTTCCCAGCCTCGTCTAGACGAGCTGACGCTTCCGGCTGCGTCCACCAGGGATAGGCCATCTCCTCGCAAGTGCTCACGACGGCCACGCCACCGTTCAGCAGCGTTTCACATCCCGGGACGACCTTGTCCAGGTCCGAGATCGTGGTGACCAGGGCGGCGTCCACCGAAAAGGCTTCCAGCGCTTCCTCCACGCTACCGACCACCTGCCCGGCAACATCGGCGCCGAGGACCTCTCCAAGCGATCGCCCGGACAGCGCTGGATCGATATCGACAGCACCGACAAGCTCGTAGCCCCGAGCCGCGGCGCGACGCGCGGTGTCAATGCCGATGGGGCCAAGGCCCACCTGTAGGACACGAGGACGAGATTCCATCGCTGGTTCTCCGAGTTCACCCGCGGTCGGACCGCGACGGGGTGGGATTCTAGGTGGTTGTGGTCAGGCCTCAACCGCAAGGTGACGGAAGCGCGGCCCGGCTGCCCCTCCGGAGACATCTTTCGCTCAAGTCACCGGCGCCAGCAGATCGAAAGGGACATGGATGGGCGCCTTTCCTGAACCTACGCCAATTTCCAACGTCCCCAGCGATGGCGCGCATCGTCTGCGAGACGAGGATTCTGCGCTCTCAGCCGCGGGCACCGCTCGGCCTGGAACGGATGGGGCGGGGACGCTCATGGCCCTCGACGAAGCCGTCTTCCTGCTCCTCGACGCCGATCGCGAGCAGACCCATGAGGTGCTTCGGCGCGACCGAATCCTGAAGGGCTGCCTCGCGGACCTGGCGCTGTGCGCTGACGGGCTTCTCGTCTCACCCGCAAGGACAGCCATCCTTGCCATGGCTGATCGCACCGAGGTCCTGGATCGCAGGATCAACGGCGGCGGACCGCTGTGGGTGGTGCGAAGCGGCGCAGCTGCGCTCATAGCGGTTGGCATCGCCGGTGCTCTCCTGGCGGCGAGCGCCCGGGTCCTCGCCGAACCGAGCTGGTTCGTGCCCGGCCTGATCACGTGTGCTGTGGGCTTCGGTCCTCTGATGGCGATCATCCTCTTTGGAGTGATCGGACGACGGGCGGCACTGATGGAGCGGCGACGGCTGGCGGCGCGGACTCTCGACGCGCTGGCGCGCGCCCGTGTCGTCATGACAGATGAGAAGGTCCCTGGCCCACAGGAGCTCCGCCAGCACGCGGCGTCCATCGGCCAGCGGGACGCGACGCAGATCCTGCGATCGCGTCTCCAGGAACTTGTGCTCGATGAAGAGACGCGGGACAGCCTGCGTCGCCGACGTGACAGCCTGGGCGAAGAGATAGACGAAGAGCGCGCCATCCAATTGGTAGCCCGCCGTTCACGGGACCCCGTGCTCGCCCTCGCAGGGTTGCGGCTCGCGGTCCACCACGCCTTCGAGCGCGTCCATGAGCACGCCCGTACGGCCAAACCGAATGCGGCGACCGTGAGCGAAATCGCCCCCGAAGTGTGGCCACCGGCCGCGCTTTTGCGTGGTGCGGCCCGCCGTGCGGCCCGAACGGCTGCGCCCCTTCTGGCGCCGTGCCAGCGCGAACAGAGCGTGTGATGGACTGGCGGTGGGTTCGATAGAATCCACGCAATGATCATCGACGGATCGGGACCGCAGCGGCGCCTGCTCTCCTATTGCACGAACGTGCACCCAGGCGAGACGGTCACGGAGGTCATGGATGACCTCCGCCAGTTCGCGGTTCCCTTGCGCCAGCGTTTTGGTGAAGCATCCTTTGCCCTGGGGCTGCGACTCGGCGAAGCCGCCATCACAGATCTGGACAACAACGGCGAGACACTGCAGACGTTCAAGGCGTTCCTCGACCAGGAGCACTTCACCGCTTACACCCTGAACGTGTTCCCCCAAGGCGCGTTTCACGCTCCCGAGGTCAAGCGCGCCGTCTATCGTCCCGATTGGTCCGAGAGCAGTCGCGCGGACTACACGGTCGCAGCCGCCCGCGTGCTCGCCCAACTGCTCGACGACGACGACCCCTTCGGGACTCTGTCGACCCTTCCCCTCGGCTGGGTCAGAGAAAAAGGCCCCGCCACAACCCTGCCACTGCGTGAGGCCGGGGCGAAGACGATTGCGGACGTCGCCCACAGACTCGCGCTACTCGAGTCGGATTCGGGACGCTGCATCCAACTTTGTGTGGAGCCCGAACCGCTGTGCGTCCTTGAGACGACATCCGAAACCATCGAGTGGTTTCAGGATTGCCTCTGGGCTCTCGCCACGGGCATCGAAGCGGTTGATGGTCGAAGCGGCCCTGAGCAGGTCCGCCGACACATCGGGGTCTGCTACGACGCGTGCCATCTCTCCGTCGAACATGAAGATGTTCCCTACGGAATGGAGCGACTCGAGCGCGCAGGTATTCCCATTGGCAAGATCCAACTCTCGTGCGCACTCGAGTTGCGCCGCCCCCGAGAGAACTCGGAGGGACTGCTTCGCCTCCTCGCTTTCGATGAGCCGCGCTTCCTTCACCAGGTTGTCGCGCTGGACGGCAAGCGGCGCCTCCTCCGCTTCGACGACCTCGGGCGCTTCGCGACGTGGCTCGACGCCACGTCTAGTCCCGTCCATTCAGCCCGCTGCCATTTCCACGTGCCGATTCACCTGCCATCGGCCTGGCCTCTACACACAACGCAAGCATCGTTGCGAGACCTGCTGCATCGCGAGCAGACGCGACGCTCCGTACGCCACATTGAAGTCGAGACCTACACGTTCAGCGTGTTACCGGAGCGGCTGAGAGAGGAAGTGCCGCTTGTGGACAGCCTCGAACGTGAGCTGGTGTTCGCCCGGGACGGCCTCCTGCGACACACCGCGAGATAGAAGCGTCGGCTGTTCGTCAAGTCTATTTTGGCCCACATGCGCATGCAGCCTGCCTTGACGTACGTGGCGCCGCGGCCGAAAATCGCGGTGTACTGGATTTCCCTATGCAGTCCACGGACGCCCTTTACGTCGAGCTCGAAGCACAGCGCGAATGTCTCGAGGAGCGCTGGTGCCTTCCCTGGTGCCAAGACCGGCAGCAGAACCCGGTCTGGCGTCACCCTCTGATGCATGACGTCTCGGCCCTGGTGGGAGGGGCGCTCGACGACCTCATTGCTCGCCTACTCGGCCACGGATCGTTCGCCCTGCACGGGATCGGCTTGCATCTCATCGCTGAGCACGGCCGCCCCGGTTTCACCGACCGGATACGCGCGTCCCTCGATAATCCGTCTCTGTACGTGCGGGCGCTCGGCGCGGTTGCCATCGGCCGGCTCGGCGACGTCGGGGGCCTCGAGTTGCTGCTGGACGCCAAGGACAACGAGCACCCCGAGGTCAAGAAGGCCATCGTCGATTCGCTGCGCGCCGCGGGCGACACGCGGAGCATCCCACTGCTTGCGCGCTGGATCGGCCGTGTCGGCGAAGATGACGAGCTACGTCGCAAGGCATGCCAGGCACTCGGCACGATTGGGGACGGGGCCGCCATGCCGGTTCTCTCTCGAGTGATCGAAGACGATACCGTTTCCGACGACGTCCGGAGGGGGGCAGCGTGTGCGGTCGGCCAGATCGGCGGTGCCGACGCTCGCAAGCTCTTGCTGGACGGGTTGCGGAGTCCGCGGTCTCCCGTTCGTGCGTTCGTCGCGGAGGCACTCCTGCTCCTGGAGGACGCCTCCCTGGCGCTCCGGCTCTCCACTACGGTCTCCGGTAACGGGCCGGTCCACGAACGTTGCGCTGCTCTTGGCGTGCTCGTGCGCCTCGCGGGGGCTGAGGGGGCGCGGTCACTGGACCGATCTCTCGTCGACGAGGAGCCGGGACTGCGGGCCATCGCTTGCGGTCTCCTGATCGATCTCGAAGGCCGCGATGCCGCCCCGCGCCTCGTTGGCCGCCTCGATGACGATGATGACGCTGTTCGGGCCGCGGCCGTGGCAGCCTATGGCCGGGCGACCGGACAAGACTTCACTGCTGGCGAAGAGGATCTGGACGGGTCCGTTACGCGGGCCCTTGCGTACGCCGCCAACGGATCTGAAACGTCATCGTCTGAAAACGCGTAGGCGCGGGGGGCCTACTTGACGACGACGACCCGGTTTCGGACGCGCTGCACGTTGTCCTGACGCAACGCGAGCAATCCAGCCTTGATCTTGTGCATGGGATCGACGACCGAACCCCGAAGTACGACCTTCTTGTTGAGGCACGCGATCTGAATGTTCTCGACCTGAAGATCCGGCTCACCGTCGATGACGTCCTGAATCGCCCTAGCCTGGTTGCGATCGGTCTCTCGACGATCCGGGCCGATTTGCACAAGATATTCGAGCTCGGAGATCCCCCCGCCCTCGGCGATGGTATCCCGAACCGCCTGTAGTTCGTCCGCATCGGAGACGATGCCGCGCACCTTCGCCTTGCCGTCGCGTATGCCGATGTCGATGGTGGACACATCGATGCCGTGGCGGGACTCCAACTCCTCGATGAGGCGCGTCCCGTGGAGATCATCGCGGGTGTGGCCGAACAGCAGCGCGGGGTCCGCCCTTTTCTTGGTTCGCCGGGACCCCTTCTTCCCGTCTCTGGATCTCGTGGCGGCTGCGGCCCTGCGTTTCGTTCCCTTCGCGGGCGAAGGCTTGCGGGAGGGCGCCCTCTTGGCGGAGGACTTTCGGACCGGCTTCTTCTTGGCGGCCGGTTTCTTGCGCGAGGCCGCACCCCGGCCCCTGCTCTTGCCAGAAGTCCTTTTCCGGGAGGAGCTTGCGGGCTTGGTTTTTCTGGCCCGCCCGGTTTTGCGCATGGGCTTCCTGGCCATGGGGATGTGGTCGAAAAGGAACGGGGTGAGGGGTCCCGGATTTTATGGCCGCGGGCCAACTTACGTCAACTCGATCGCCAACATGTGACGGCGGAAACCCTTGTCCGGAATAGGTTTGCCTGCGCGGGGCCGGGCTGTGGAAGCGGCCGGGAGCGCTGATACCATGGGCCGCTCCGTTCGCGGCAGGAGACGTTGCGATGCCCTATGACCCGGCGACGATCGAGCCTCGGTGGCAGACCTTCTGGGAGGACAACAAGACCTTCCGGGCGGTGGAAGATCGGACCAGGCCCAAGTACTACGTCCTCGACATGTTCCCTTACCCGTCAGGGGCTGGACTTCATGTCGGACATCCGGAGGGCTATACCGCCACCGACATCGTTGCCCGCTACAAGCGGATGGCAGGCTTCAGTGTCCTCCATCCCATGGGTTGGGACGCGTTCGGGCTTCCCGCGGAACGCGCGGCCGTTCGTGAAGAGATCCACCCAGCCGAGATTACGAAACGCAACACCGACAACTTTCGCCGCCAGATCAAGCGCCTGGGATTCAGCTACGACTGGGACCGGGAAGTCGACACCAGTTCCGAAGCGTACTACCGGTGGACGCAGTGGATCTTCCTGAGATTGCACGAGCAGGGACTCGCTTACCAGGCCGAGGTCCCAGTCAACTGGTGCCCCGCTCTCGGCACGGTCCTCGCCAACGAGGAGGTGAGCCCCGACGGCACATACAAGGAAACCGGCGACCCGGTGGAGAAGCGGATGATGCGCCAGTGGATGTTGCGCATCACAGCTTATGCCGATCGGCTCACAGACGACCTCCAGGACCTTGACTGGCCGGAACCCGTCAAGAAGATGCAGCGTGACTGGATCGGCCGCTCCCACGGCGCCGAGGTTCAGTTTCGCGTCGACGGTGCAGACGCCGAATTCACCGTCTTCACGACCCGCCCGGACACCCTGTTCGGCGCAACGTATTGCGTCCTCGCCCCCGAGCACGAGTTGGTCGCGCAGATCACGACGGACGAGCACCGAGCTGAGGTCGTGGCATACGCCGACCGATCCGCGCGGCGCTCCGAGCGTGACCGCCGCGCGGACGCCAAAGAAAAGACCGGGGTGTTCATCGGCGCCTTCGCGGTCAACCCGATCAACGACGAGAAGATCCCTGTCTGGATCGCGGACTACGTTCTCGCGGGCTATGGCACCGGCGCGATCATGGCGGTCCCCGCCCACGACGAGCGTGACCATGCCTTCGCGACGGCCTTCGATCTCCCTATCCGCGACGTGGTTCGCCCGGCGCATGGCAGCGCCCCCGACGCGCGACAAACTGCATTCTTGACCGACGGAGTCGCGTGCAACAGTGGCGCGTACGACGGACTCGAGACAGCCGTATGCAAGGAACGCATCGTCATCGACCTCGAGAAGGTGGGGGCAGGCCGAGCGCGGGTGCAATACGCCCTGCGCGATTGGCTGTTCTCGCGTCAGCGGTACTGGGGCGAGCCGTTTCCCTTGGTGAAAACGCCGGACGGGACGGCAGTACCCCTCCCCGATGACGTGTTGCCGATCACTCTCCCCCATCTGACCGAGTTCAAGCCGACCGCCGACGGACGCCCTCCCCTGGCGCGCGCGTCTGACTGGCTTCAGGTCCCCCACCCGGAAACCGGAGAACCGTGCGAACGGGAGACCAACACCATGCCCCAATGGGCAGGGTCCTGCTGGTACTACCTGCGCTTCTGCGACGCGCGGAACGACCAGGAGGCATGGTCATCGGAGAACGAGAAGTACTGGATGCCCGTCGACCTGTACATCGGCGGCACGGAGCACGCGGTCCTGCACCTGCTCTATGCGCGATTCTGGCACAAGGTCTTGTTCGACCTTGAGCTGGTCAGCACCAAGGAGCCATTCCAGAAGTTGTTCAACCAGGGCATGATCCGCGCCTACTCGTACAAGGATTCGAGCGGCCGCTACTACCACGAGTCGGATGTGGAGAGGCGCGACGGCAAGCTCTTCGCCAACGGAATCGAACTCTCCGGCCAGGTGGAGAAGATGAGCAAGTCAAAGCTCAACGTGGTCAACCCTGACCACATCATCGACGCGTACGGCGCCGACGCCATGCGGCTCTACGAGATGTTCATGGGGCCGCTGGAGATGGCGAAACCTTGGCAGACCTCCGGCATCGAGGGCGTTAGCCGCTTCCTCAATCGGGTATGGCGTCTGTTCTTTGCCGAGAGCGAGGACGGAGACGATTCCATCCACCCGTCGATCCAGGACGTGAACGCGGACGACGACACGACGAAACTTCGTCACGCTACGGTCGCGGCCGTGACGGAGGACATAGAGAACCTCCGCTTCAACACCGCCATCTCGCGGATGATGGAGTTCGTAAACGTGATGAACCAGCGTGATGTCCGGCCGCGCTCCGTCATGGGCGATTTCATCAAGCTCCTGGCTCCGTTCGCCCCCCACCTTGGTGAGGAACTGTGGCACCGACTTGGCCACGCCGACACCATCGCTTTCGAATCCTGGCCCACGTTCGACCCGAGCCTTCTCCAAGAGGACACAGTGACCGTTCCGGTCCAGGTGAACGGCAAGGTTCGCGCCCGCCTCGAAGTCTCGAAAGACCTGGAGGAGGACGCCGTGGTTGCCCTGGCCCGGGAAGACCCCGCCGTACAGAAACACCTGGCAGACAAGGAGCTGCGGAAGATCATCTATCGGCCCGGCAGGATGCTGAATCTGGTCGTGTCCTGAGCGCCGGCCCATCGAGCAACCCTTGTCACCGGGCCAAGTCTTGGCAGAATCCCGACTTGGCGCATTGTCCGGCGAGACCGCCGGAGGTTGCCATGGAGAACCGTGATGCCCCGCGTCTGTGACATTACCGGAAAGAGAACCCGCTTCGGCAACCGCGTCACCCGCCGGGGCAAGGCCAAGCGCGAGGGCGGCGTCGGCAAGAAGACGACCGGCATCAGCCGCCGCACCTACCGGCCGAACCTTCAGCGGATCCGGATCGTCATGCCCGACGGTGGTATCCGCCGACTGCGCGTCGCGACCAGCGTGATCAAGAAGGGGGTCGTCAAGATCCCGTTCAAGGGACACATGATCACCCTGAAGATCGAAAAGGCCCTCCGTGGTCGCAATAAGCGCCGGCTCGAGCAGCTGGGGATCACCAAGTCCGCCGCGCCGGCCTGAGCGCCGCCAGCAACGCGGCATACAAGCCTGTAACCTCGCTTGACCAAGCCCGCCCGGGAGCCTCGTGGCAACGGGCGGTTTTTCGTGGGCCACGTCTTGGATCAGTATGCGGCCCTGCCGGGCATCACCAGCCCGGCTGCCCATGTTCTCCGCGGCCGCGCGGGCATACAATCACGGGGGCTCGAACAGCAGCGTTCAGCTTCTCCGCCATGCGCAAGGGCAAGAAAGAACTCCTCGTCGTCGGTGATCGCGTCCTCGTCGAACCAGAGGACGGCGAGGATCGCACGGAGGTCGGTCTCCTGCTCCCCCCGGGCGCGGTTGAGAAAGAAGCCGTCCAGACGGGCCGGGTCGTCGCCATGGGGCCAGGGACTCCGCTCCCTCCTCCGAACGACGCGGACCCCGAACCGTGGCGCTCGCCCAGCCAGCAGCCGCGCTACCTGCCCATGCAGGTCGATATTGGTGATTTCGCGGTGTTCTTCCGGAAGGCGGCCATCGAGATCTCGTTCGAAGGCGGCAAGTACCTGGTGGTGCCCCAGAGCGCGATTCTCGTCCTCGTCCGCGAGCCGCTCGTCCCCGATTCGTTGCCCGAAAATCTCTGATCAACCCGCCGAACGGCGGAATGGCAACAACAGGATGGCGAACACCACCAGAGCGAGGAGTTCCTCGCCCACGATGTACCAGGGCCACGGGCCGAGATAGTCGAGCAGGCTACCCGTAGGAGGCGGCGCGCAGAGGAACATGTAGTTCGCGTCGAGCAGCCCGTTGGCGGCTGCGGCGACGATAGCCATCGCGTTGGATGCCACAAAGACGCGCAGCAGGGTCCCCCGTCGCGGTCTCATGCCACAGCACAGGGCGAGAAACAGCGCATTGAGAACAAGGCCCCCGTGCAGGAGAAAGTAGTGCCAGAAACGGTAATGAGGGAACGGCTCGAGGATATTGGGGGTGATCAGTCCCTGGAACGTCCCACCCAGGCACCAGAGGTACGTCAACTCGAAAGCCAGGGGGCCCGGTCTGAACAAGGCGAGCGCGCTGACGAACACGGCCACGTCGCAGAGTTGTAGCGGCAAGCACTCACT
>JABSRK010000125.1 GCA_013213915.1 Planctomycetota bacterium | reverse complement strand
GGTCATCGCCCTGGGCATCGGTCGCACGGATGCAGCGAACGCGCCCCTGGTCCTCGGTGGGCAGGTTGTGCGCAAGGAGGACGGGACACCGGTGCCGGCGCGCGTGGATGAGTCACTGCTGCGTCACATCGTCGAGAGCACCCGTGGCCTCTACATTCCGCCCGAGCAGACTCACCGTCTGCGCGAACTCTACGGCCGCTACGTCGATCCCCTGGAGAAGGGTGAGGCGAAGGAGTTGCAGCAGAAGCAGTACCGCGAGCGTTACCAGTGGTTCCTCCTGCCGGGCCTGCTCCTGTTGTTGCTGCAGGCGCTCATCCCCAACTACGGGCGGGGCGTGGTGGCTCCGGCCGCATCGTCGCCCCGCTACTCCTGGCGGTGTTGTTTCTGCCCGCCTGCTCGGATGGCGACGAAACCGCGGTGGTCCAGGCCGCGGCGAAGGCCCTTCAGGCGGGCGACGCGAAGGCGGCTGTCGCGGCCCTCGATGACCTGGTCGAGAACCGCAAGGACGATGCCGTTCTCGTGTACGACCTTGCATGTGCCCACCAGGCATCCGGCAACGACGACGAGGCCAGGAAGCTGTTCGGCCAGGTGCTCGCCCTGGGAGAGCGCAGCTTGCGCGCGCGCACCGAGGTGAACCTCGCGTTGCTTGAGGTGAAGAAGCTCGACGCCGTGTGCGGAAGCGATCCAACTGAGGCGGGGGAGACGGTGCGCGAAGAGATCCGCTTCATCGCGGATGTCGCCTTGTCGCGTCTGCAACGTGCGCGCGACCTGGACCCGTCGCTCGTGGCCGCCGGTGAGCGCCAGGACGTTCTGGCGCGGTGGTCCCGGGTCCTCGAGGACGGCTGGGCCGGGAAGGACCGCGCGGCGCGTCGGTCGAAGCGGCGGGACGCGAAGGGCGTCACGTTCATGCTAGCCCTGATTCAGGAGCAAACGCGCATAGGTCGTGGGATCGGGGCGGGGGAGGGCATGCACAACCTCGCCCTCGATGAGCGCGATCTGGCGGAGGATCTGTCCTTCGTGGAGGAGCGGCTTGGGGACGACGCTCCGAAGCTCGACGACCCTGCCAAGCAGGTCGTCCTGGCCGAGGTCGGTGTCGCAAAGCCCGCGCTTGACGCCGCCGCCGCCGCGCTCGCCGAGGCCGACGTGGAGACCGGCATGGCGCAGGTGGCGACGGCCGCACGGCGTCTGATGTCGGTCTACGTGCTCTGGGCCGATATCGGCCCGGCGCTCGAGATGATCCTCGATGCGCAACGTGGCTACCACCAACTCACAGAGCAGGCGATCCGTGCTCGCCTGCAACTCCCCCCTGAGGTGATCACGCACTGGCGACAGATCGAGACGGACTTAGCCGCCATGCTGGACTGGGTGATCGCTCGCATCGACGCCTTGCAGCCCGACGCGGCTGTGCCGGCGTGGTTTGAACTGGCGCGGGATCAACTCCCGCGCGCCCGGGAGTCCATGCGGCGGTCGGCGGAAACGCTCAGGACGGATCTGGAAGAGTCCATGGCGGACGCGATGGACAGCCTGGCGCGGATTGCCCACGTCGCGGAGGACTGGAGGTTGCTGAAGATGCCGGTCGGCCGCCTCGCGCGCACGCTGGCAGGACAGGAGCGGGACCTGGCGCGGCAGGTGGCTGCGGCGGACCCGCTGGCGCTGACCGGGGCGGGGACTTACGGCGTCGAATGGCGGTTCGCCGTCGCGAACCGCCGTATCGGGTACCTGGAGATGGCGCTGCAAGGTGAGGTGATGTCGGGTGCTCCTGACAACCCGACCGAGGAGCAGACCCAGTCTCTCGAGCGGCGGCTGGCGGACCTGGACGTTCGTCGCGAGATCGCGTTGCGGGCACACGCGGACGCGACCCGGGCCTACGAGGCGGACGGCTGGCCCCCGAGCCAGGCCGTCGTCGATGGGCTCGACGGCGCACGCGGTGCGCTGCGCGACCTGTGGCTCGCGCTGGCGACGTTCGAGGAGGTCGTCGAGGCGGCTGCACAGGAGCAGGCGTCGGCCGCCGAGGTCAACGGGCAGGCCGTCGAGGCGGCGGGTGACGATGACGCCATGTTGCCGGAGCCCATGCGTCGCGCGCCGCTATCCCTTGCTGATCAGGCGAAGGAGCAGGCGCTTGTCGAGGGTGTGGTGCGACGCATCGAGGCGCGACTCCACGAGGAACTGGCGATCGCCAAGGCGAAGCGTCCGGCCGATGACGAGCCTGCCCCCACCGTTGAGCAGGAGGAGGCGCGGCAGCTCGCCGAGGCGCTCGCAGGTATCGAGGCCACGATCACCGCGGCGAGGGCGGAGGTGGCGAAGGCGGCCGCGACCCTGCGGCCACCGAAGGCGCCGACCAACGTCACCGGGATCAAGGCAGTCCTCGACCGTGCGAGGCCGTCGCAGGAAGAGGCTGCCGCGTTGCTGGCGCAGGCGTTGGACGAGTTGCGACGAGCCCAGCTGGGGTTCGGTGAGGTGGCCCTCGCGTTGATGCGGACCGAGTCGTCCCTGCTTCCGCTGGGGCGGGACCTGGCCGCGAGCATCGAGGTCAAGGTGGGAGCGGAGACCCTGACGGTGGCAGGGCTCGGCGAGGCCCAGGAGCAGGTCGTCGGCCCGCTGATCGCACGGGTACCACACGCCCTGGCGCGAACCGTCGCCCAGTTGCGTCCCCGCGGCGAACAGGGACAGGCGCCGACGGACGAGCAGAAGACGCAATTCGAACAGGGTCGCCAGGCGCTCGAGGCGATGGCGGGGCAACTCGAAGCGGCCCATGAACGCGCCGTCGAGGCGTTGGGCGCTGGCAAGCCCGACGAGGGACGCGATGCCATCGAACTGGTGGGGAACGTAGCGCGTCAGGCGTGGACGATGTTCGCGGACATCAAGGGCCTGCTCGAGCAAGGCATCGCCGAGGAGACGGCGTTGATCGCACGCACGGGCTCGTTCCAGGCCGCTACTGAGCAGGTGCCGGGCGTGCGTTGCCAGGGCGCGGTCGTCGACCAGTCGCGTACCCGAGGGCTGATTCCGTACATGACCGAGGCGGTGAAGCACCAGTCGGGCCAGGGCGGGGCACAGGGCGGCGGACTCTCCGAAGAGGTCGTCGCACTCGCTCAGCGCAACCTTCCGTTGGCGGAGGTGGCCATGGTCGCCGCCGAGGTGCGGCTCGCCGAGCACCAGTGGTCCGCCGCCCGCACCGAGCAGGAGAAGGCGAAGCGCCTGCTCGAGGAGATCCTGCGACAGCTCCAAGAAGACCAGGAGGAAGACCAGGAGCAGCAGCAACAGCAACCCCAGCCGCAACAGGAGCCCAGCGACCGGGAGAAGGACCGCCAGGAGCGCGCTGTCCAGGAGCGGAACGAGAAGTTGAAGGACAGGGAACGCAAGAACAAGAAGCGGACGCCCGTCAAGGAGGACTGGTGATGTCCTTGCGCGTGACGCTCCTGCTCGGCCTCCTCGCGTCCGTTGCGCCCGCGCAGATGCGGGCGCGTTGCAGCCTCTCCGACGCGCAGGTGTTTGAGGGCCAGGCCGTCGTCTACGACGTCGTCATCCGTCGGGCGACAGATGACCTGCGTATCGATGCGGACCCGGAGGTCGAGGGCCTCGCGTTCGAACGCGTGCGCGAGGGCATTCGTAGCCAGGGCTTCACGAGCATCAATGGACGCCTCACCCAGCACAAGGACTGGGGAGGGACGTGGCGCGTTCGCGCCGAAAAGGCGGGGACCTACACGATCCCCATGCCGAAGGTCACCTCAGGGGGGCAGATCGTCCCCGGTCACGCGGTCACGCTCACGGTGCAGACCGCTGCGGCGCAGGACGCTGCCAAGGTCGTCTTGTCCGCGAATGCGACGAGCATCGTCCTCGGGCAGGCGGTGGGGATCACGGTAGACGTGTTGCTGAAGCACCTGCCAGCGCCGGCGCGGGCGCCTGACCCCCTCCACTTTCACGACCAGCAGTTCCCGAACCAGATGGTCCCGCCACAGGTGGTCCTGCCGTGGTTGCCGACGCCGCCCTTCGGGCAGGGGTCTCTCGACATCGACCGATGGGCCCGGTCGGTGATGAGCCGCGGTAAGGGGCTGCGGTTCAGCGGCGTGAACTCGAGACGCTTCGTCGGCGAGGTCGCCGACGTGGACGCGGCCGACGCGAACGGCGAGCAAGCGCGGTATCGGCGGTACCGGTTCTATGTCGAGCTGCGGGCCGACCAGGTGGGCACGTTTGCATTCAGCCGCGCCATGGTGGAAGGCAGCGTCGCCATGAGATCTGGCGCGCGCTTCCGGGAGAAGCACATCTTCGCGCGATCAGAGCCGTTGGAGGTGACGGTCTCGGAGGCGCCTGCTGATGGCCGCCCTGACGGCTTCGCCGGAGCGGTCGGACGGTTCGCGTTGACGGCGTCCCCTCCGACACCGAGCGTTGTCGCCGTAGGGAACCCGGTCTACTTCACGCTCGTCATCGAGGGACACGGCTTTCTCGACGGCGTCGAAATCGACGTGGCCAGTCAGCTCGGTGACGGGTGGCGCGTGGAGCCGCCCAAGATCATCGACGCCCTGGCCCCTGGGGAGGAGCGCCCTCAGGGATTCCCGAGCCGACCCGGCAAGTGGCGCCAGTTCGACTACAAGCTGCGTCCCTTACGGGACGATATCCGCGCGTTACCTCCAATCCGGTTCGCGTATTTCGACACCGATCGCCGTTCCTACAAGGTCCTCCTGTCTCCGGAGTTTCCCATCGAGGTAAAGCCGGCGGGCGCTGACATCGATGCCGGCGTCGTGGACGCGACCGGTGGAGGTGCCGGGGCGACCGAACTGGTCGCGGCGGGGCTGTCCGCGAACGAGGACGACCTCAACAAGATCGGAAACCAGCGCGCCAATCCGTCGTCCTACCTGGTCGGGCTGGCCGGGCTCCTGTCGGCATGGATCGCATCGGGGCTTGTCATCCGCCGCCGCCGTCAGCTCCAGGCGGACCCGACGATCCTCCGTCGCCGGGGCGCGCCGGCACGCGCCGCGCGACGGCTCAAGGCTGCGCGGGCCGCGGCGGGGGCTGGGGGTGTTACGGAGGCGGTCGCGGCCCTGTGCGGGCTCGTCGCTGACCTCGAGGATCGTCCTGAGGACGCGGTGACGTCGGGTGACGTCGCGCGCTGGGCGGCGGCGCATCTGGACGATGTGGACGCCTGCGGCGCTCTTGACGAGCTGCTCGCATCAGGGGAGATGGCGGCCTTCGGAGGGGGTGGCCTCGACGATCGAGCGCGGGCGCGGCTACTGGATGCGGCCGACCTGTTCGTGCGGACCTCGGCAACCCGCCGGCGGGTTGGCGTCGCATCCGCGGTCGTCGCCCTGCTCGCGTTGGCGGCCCCGCTCCCTGCCCAGGATGCCGACCTGTTCCAGCAGGCCCAGAATGCCTTCGCCGAGGGCCGCTACGCCGACGCCGCCGGGCACTACGAGGCGATGTCGTCAGACGACTACGAGAACGGGTACGTCCTCTACAACATGGGAAATGCGTGGATGAACGCCGGCGAACGCGGTCGTGCGATCTCCGCCTACCGGCGGGCCCAATGGCTCCTTCCGGGCGACGCGAACCTGGAGCGCAACCTCGAACTCGCGCTGGAGCGCCGTCGGCAGGATCTCTCCGTCGCGGACGACGCCGTCATCGACAAGATCCTCTTTTGGCGCGCCGCCCTTTCGTTCTCGCGCCAGGCCAACCTCGCTCTCCTGTTCTTTGCGTTCGCATTCGTATTCTCGCTGATACGCATGCTGCGGGGCACACGTTCCGGGTCACTGCGCGCGTTTGCGTTTACCGGACTCGTCCTGGCGCTGCTGTTCACCGCGTCGGCCATACTCACCTGGACCGACCAGGCGTCCGGTGCACACGGGGCGATCACCGACGACGACACCCGCCTTCTCCAGTGGCCTTCCGACGAAGCCGACCTCGCGTACGAGCAACCGCTCCACGACGGCGACGAGTTCACCGTTCTGCAGGATCGCGATGGTTGGTTGAAGATCCGCGTCGCCGACCGTTACGAGGGCTGGGTCCCGTCCGGTCGTGCGATTGCCTGGTAGCGCTTCCATTCCGCGATCCTGACGCTCACATCTCCTTCCACACCTTGGCCAGGCTCTCTCCGTAGACGGACAGGTCCCACTCGCAGAACCAGCCGAACGGGGTCGTCTTGACGTCGTAGCCCGTGTCGCCGAGGCGGTCGGCCATGTCGGCAATGAACGCACGCGCCCATTCGGACGAGGCGTTGTCGGCGCCGAGGTGGGTGAAGGAGTGAAGGACCACGGCCTTGAAGCCTCGCTTGTTGGCGAGCCACTTCAGGTGCTTGAGAGTGTGCTTGAAGACACGTCGCCGCGTGTCGTCATCGACCTCATCGCGGGTCTCCGCGTGGAGGAACGCTACGACCGCTTCATCCGCGCCGTCTTCGACAGGGGCGGTGTCGGCGTCGTCCAGGGTCTGGGACCACGCCTTCCACCAGAAGCGCTTGGCCTGGAAGGTGAGGATCTTCATGGGTGCAGAGATTGTCTGCTAACCTGATCCCATGAGAAAGACCCTGATGTTGGCGATGGCCTGCATTCTGCCTCTGGCTGCCTGTGGCGGTGACGACGAACCCTCGAACGCGCCGACCTCGAGGGAGTCCGCGGCGTCCAGCGACGAGAGTAATCCCCTCGAGGCGGCGGCGGCTGTCGTGAGCCCCGAGCCAGCGATCACCCGCGAGGAGCGTCGTCGTCGCGCGGCGCTCACGCTCTTGCAAGAGAAGCTCCAGAAGACGAAGGACTCCGACGATCGGGCGGAACTGCTGGCGGAAGTCGCACAGTTCGGAACCCACGCGAAGACGCTCTGGCCCGAGGTGCTCGTCGGTTTCAAGGACGAGGAGTCGTTCACGCGCGCCGTGGCGCTCGAGACGGCAGCGAAGGTGGATCCGGTCGGCTGCCAGCCGCTTCTGGTGCAAGGTCTGGCCGACGACGAGACCGAGGTGCGCGAGAAGGCCGCGGCGGCGTGGGCCGTGGCGGGAATCAAGGAGCTCTCGCCGCTGCTCGACCGCATCCCGGAGGAGTTCGAGGGGCGTGTGCAGTTCGCCATCATGGTCACCGTCGACAAGGTAGGGGAGAAACACCATGTGCCGCTGGTCGCGAAGGTGCTCGGCGACCTGGACTCGGGGGCGCTGAAGCCGACCGTCCGCTTCCTCGGCAGGAATGGCGGCAAGGAACATGCCGCGACCATCGCCGAATATCTTGAGCGGGACGACGTCGACCTCCGCATCCTGACGGCGCGGACGCTCAAGAAGATCGGGGAGAAGTCGAAGCCCGTCCTGACCGGTCTGGCGGCCGCGCTCCGCGACGACGAGCCGTCCGTGCGCGAAGCTGCCATCGATGCCCTCAAAGGCTTGACCGGACAGGACTTGGGCTACGAGGTGGAGACCGAAGAGGACGCCGAAGAGGCCAGCAAGGCGTGGGTAGAGTGGATCTCGCGGAACACCTGAAGTATCCGGCACCCCGATGGCCGATGATAGGATCGGACGGCACGGCGGCCTCATCCTCACGCTGACTACGGAGTCGCAACGGACTTGGAAGACGACCCTGGACCTGGCGTTGCCTGGCTACTCGCCTGGGGCGGCGCGGTCGATACGATCGTTCTCATCGCGTCACTGATCCTCGTGATCGTGACGGTTGCAGCGGGTACCGCGGTCCGTACGTTCCGCTGGCCTCGCCTTGAGAAACTGGTCGGTAGCGGCCAGCGCATCGAGCGCATCGAGCACCTGCTGAAGAACGAGCGGGCCATCCTGGACGGTCTGCTCGTGCTGCGCCTCGTGACCTCGATCACGCTGCTGCTCGCTCTCATCGGCTGGTTCGATGAGTCTCCCGGTGTCACAGGTGGCAGATTTCTCGGCAACCTGGGGCTGTCGCTGCTGGTGTTCCTTGGCGGCGTGTATGGCCTCGTGCGCGGACTCGTCCGACACGCACCCGAACGTGCGTTGCTCCTCTTGCTGACGCCGGCGAAGGCGCTGGCCGCGGCCATGTCCCCCCTGGTGTGGATCATGGACGGCATCGGCAAGGTTGTCGCCCGAGCGTTCGGTCTTCAGACCAACGAAGACGAGCAGGAGGAGGCCGTCGAGGACATCCTCGACGCCGTCTCCGAAGGTGAGCGGGATGGTGCGATCGATGACGAAGAGCGCGAGATGATCGAGAACATCATCGAAGTTCGAGACCAGGCGGTCTCCCAGGTCATGACGCCGCGTACGTCGGTGTTCGGCCTGGCGACGGACACGGCCCTCGAGGATGCTGTCGGCGCCGTCGTCGAGCACGGACACTCACGCATCCCGGTCTACGAGGAGACCATCGACAACATCCGGGGCATCCTCTACGCGAAAGACCTGCTGCGTCACTGGACGAACGGCGGCGGCGCCTCGACCGCGACTGCCGACCAGATCATGCGCTCGGCGTTGTTTATTCCCGAGACCAAGAACACGTCCGACCTCCTAGAAGAGCTCCGGCGGAGCAAGGTCCACATGGCCATCGTCGTGGATGAATATGGCGGTACCGCCGGGATCATCACGATCGAGGACATCATCGAAGAGATCATCGGCGAGATCGAAGACGAGTACGACGTCGATGAGGACGCAGCCAGGCCATCGCTGACGATCATCACCGAGCGGGAGTCAGCCGAGGTGGGCGCGCTCGTCCACATCGACGAACTGAATGACGCTCTCCATATAGAGATCCCGGAGGACGACGGCTACGACACCGTCGGGGGGTTCATCTTCCACCGCATGGGGCGCATACCTGAGGCGGGGGAGAGCTGCGAATTCGAGAACGTGCGCTTCGAGATTCTCGACGCCGACGAGCGCCGCATCCACTCTGTCAAGGTTATCGTCGGCGGGTGATGGCCGATCTCGCCCTGGTGCTCCGCCGCTTCGACTACGGCGAGACCAGCCAGACGGCGCGCTTGTTCACCCGAGAGCACGGTCGGTTGGGTGTGCTCGCGAAGGGTGTCAAGCGTCCCAATACGTCGTTGCGTGGTCCTCTCGACCTGTTTGCGCTCGCGGAGATCGACCTGCGCCTGCGACCCAGGAGCGGATTGCATCTGTTGACCCGTTATCGCGTCGTGGCGGGGTTCGCCGGGCTGCGCAAGAACCTGGAACGGCTGAACGGTGCGTTTTATGTGACCGAGGTCCTACGCGAGGGGACCCGGGATCGCGATCCGTCGCCGGAGTTGTTCGAGGCGACCGTGGCGACCCTCTCGGCGCTCGAGCAGGCGACAAGCGCTGGCGCGTCGCTGGCGGTTGCCTGGTTCGAGCTCGCATATCTCGAGGTAGCCGGGTTTGCCCCGCAGTGGGATGCCTGCTCCGTTTGTGGGCGTGCCGCTCCACGTCGCGGTCCGGTCCGGTTCGCGCCGTGGCTCGGTGGCGTTGTTTGCCGTCAATGCCTCGGCGAGCGCCCCGTCCGGATCGTCACCATCGGCGCCGGTATTCGAGCCGTACTGGACGCTCTCCGTGGGTCGTCCGGTCCCGCCGAGGCAGCGGCGATGGAGGTTCGAACGCTCGATCGTGCGGTCCTGCGCGATCTCCTCTCCGGATTTCTACAGGGGGTTATGGAGA
>JABSRK010000124.1 GCA_013213915.1 Planctomycetota bacterium | reverse complement strand
TGGGCCGGGGGCCGCGCATCCGCTTCCCTTCTCCCGCCGCCATGATCACGACGCAGAGGGCTCGCCTCGGTCCAGGCATGGTTTCCCCCACAAAAGCGAGATTTCCCCACAAAAGCGGGAGGCCCGGGAGCACTCCCAGGCCTCGCAACTACCCCGCTAGGACTCGAACCTAGAATGAGAGGATCAGAACCTCTAGTGTTGCCATTACACCACGGGGTATCGGTGTCCAGATCGTACCGGCGGAGGGTCCGTCATCAAGAAACAGACCACTATCAGCGACTTCAATAGCCGAAAAAACCAAAAACACAATTGCCTGCCTACCATTGGCTTGCGTAGCCTATGGGCCTGAAAATTAGGTTCGGTATCCTGCGAGTTGCTGACCGTGGGGCTCCGGAGGAGCGCTGCACAATGAAACGAATCCACATTGGCCTGGTGGCGATCTTGAGCCTGACCGCCTGTAGCGGTGGGGGTGGCGGAGTTGCGGCCGGCGGCACGCCAGATGCGGGCGTGGGAGGACCTATCGAAGGACTCCCTGCCGCGACGCTGGCGGCCTTCGAACGTGGCCGCGCGTTGATGACCCACCGCTTCAGCCCTGCCGAAGGCCTCGGCCCCTTCTACAACGCGACATCATGCGCCGCGTGCCACGAGGTACCGGTGACCGGCGGATCCTCGCCGCTGTACAGAAACTTCTTCTTCGCAGCCCAGGGTTTCCCGCCATTCCAGGGCCCGGTAACCACGGCGCCGGAGATCCCGAGCATCGTCCTGCCCAACTTCCGGGCGCCGCCGTTCACCCAGCCCCGACCGACCATCCCTCCGAGCTCCGCGCTCTTCCCGGTCGTCACCCCGCAGCGCAATGCGCCAGCCATGTTCGGCATCGGCTTGTTCGAGTTTGTCAACAACGACGCGATCACGTCTAACTCTGACCCGGACGACGCCAATGGCGACGGCATCAGCGGACGCTTCAACCGGACTCCGACCTTCGACATCGGCCGTTTCGGCTACAAGTGTCAGGCCAACAACATCGAAGCATTCATCCGCGGCGCCGCCAACAACCAGATGGGCATGACCACCGACCCGATTGCCGGCATTGCAGCGGTCGTCAGCCTGTCGACGCGGTTCCTGCCACAGGTCGGCGGCGGGCAGAGTTCCCCGACCACGGACGGCGACGGCGTCCCCGATCCGGAGATCTCGGTCAACGACTTCGCCGATATCATCGCATTCAGCAAGTTCCTGAAGCCGCCCGACCGCCTACCGGACACACCGGAGTCCCTGGCTGGCGAGGCGCTGTTCGACGCTATCGGCTGCACCAGGTGCCACCTGACCTCGCTGCCCAGCTCCATCGGGCCCCTCGCCGCATTCACGGACCTCCTCATCCACGACATGGGTCCGGCGTTGGCGGACGGGGTCTCACAGGGCCTGCCACAGCCCTCGCTCACAAGCGGCACCACTGAGAACGAGTTTCGCACGCAACCCCTCTGGGGCCTGCGGCTCCACGCTCCGTTCCTGCATGACGGCCGCGCGGACACCATCGAACAGGCCATTCTCGCCCACGCTGGCGAAAGCGAAACGATCCGCCTCGCCTACGAGGCGCTCACGCAGGTCGAGAAGGACAACATCCTCGCGTTCCTGGAGATCCTCTGATGAAGCACTCGACGTTTGCCATCGTCGCCGTCACCGCGGCCGTGGGCCTGGTCGGCGTCTTCGCCGGGTCGTCTCCCGCTGAATTCGTCGATGCCAACACCCCTGTCCCGCCCGTCGGGGCCGAGGGAGGGCCCCTATTCCCTCTCTCCGGCGGACAGCTCGCATCGTGGATCAACGGTCGCCGAGTCTTCGACCGTGACTTCGAGAGCGATGACGGTGTCGGATTCCCTGACTTCAACGGCGACTCGTGTCGCGGCTGCCACCAGGATCCGGCCATCGGTGGAGCTGGCGGACTCGACCTCAACGTGTCGCGGTTCGCGTTCGATAACGGCGGCGCCGGGCCCTTCATGAATCTCCCCGGTGGTCAACTCAACCACCGGTTCCGTCGTCCCGACTCTCCGGGTCGCGAAGACCCCCCCGCAACCGCGGACGTATTCGAACAGCGTCAGGCACCGAGCATCCTCGGCCTCGGTCTCATCGAACTCGTCCCGGAAAGCGAGATCCTCGCCAACGCGGACCCGAACGACGCGAACGGAGACGGCGTCTTTGGCCACGCCCGTTTCGTCAACATCAACGGTGTCGATGAGCTCGGTCGGTTCGGCTGGAAGGCCGGCGTGCCCTCGCTCCTGGACTTCGCCAACGACGCCATGAGCAACGAGGTCGGCATCACCGTTCCGGACGTAAGCCGCGGCTTCGGCTTCGCGACGGACGCAGACGGGTTCCCCGACCCGGAGATCACCCTCGGCGAAATCCAGGATCTCTCGTTCTTCATGTCCAACCTCGCAGCACCGCCTCGTGGTGGGGCAACGAGCCCGCTCGTCGCGAACGGTGAGGCGCTCTTCAGCCAGATAGGCTGCGATCTCTGCCACGTGCCAATGTTGAACAGCACCGTTGGCCCGATCTTCCCGTACTCGAACTTCCTCCTGCACAGCGTGGCGCCCCCCAGCTTCCGCGGCATGGAGGAGCCGTCCGCGCCGGCCGGTTTCTACCGCACGCCGCCGCTGTGGGGAATCAGCAAGACGGGGCCATACATGCATGACGGCTCGGCCGAGACGCTGATGGACGCGATCTTCGCCCACAGGGGCGAGGCGTCGGTTGTCAATGCGATGTTCACCAATCTGTCGGCTGGCGAGAAGACCGAGTTGCTCGCGTTCCTAAACGACCTGTAGTGCTGGCCAGGCTCGGAGTCCTCTCCGTTCTCGCCTGCTCCCTCATCGGGTGTGGGGAGGACGGCGGCACCCCCGCCCCGCCGCCCCCGACAAGGGGCGACTCCACCCCATCCTGGCCGTCTGGAGGTCCGCGAACCGTATCTGCGGTCTGGCCCCCGTTCACCGTGATGGGCAGGCGCACCGACCCGGGGGATCTGAAGTGGAGTATCGACCCGGACGACTGCCCCGTCCCACCGCGTCGTTTCCGCGACGCCCTGGTCCGCGCCATGAACAGGTGGCAAGACACGGGCGTGGCGCGCTTCGTCGAGGTGGCGCCGCCCCGCGAACCGGACCTGGTCTTCTCGTGGCACGGCAGGGAACACGCAGGCTGTCGCTTCATCGCGTGGGACGGGGGGGTCGCACACGCGGCGGGTCAAGGCCAGACCCTCGCCGTCATCCACTTCAACAAGGACACCGATTGGAATCGTCGCTCGCTGTTCTGCGTTGCGCTGCACGAGCTCGGGCACATCCTAGGACTCGGGCACAGCCCCGTCCCCGAAGCATTGATGTATGGCGGCTACGACGAGTCCCATGCGGCGCTGACCGAACACGACCTCGCAGGGCTGCACACCATATACGGCGGAGGCGAGGGCGCCCCGTCCGACCTGGCCATCGTCCACTTCGACAAGGAAGGGAAGCCGAAGCACGCCGCGCCCGCGCTGCGGAGGGTCCTGCACGAGTCCCATCGATTCACGGTCCTGGATGCAGACGGTGACGGCAACGACGACGTGCTCGTGTGGCGAGGCGACCGCAAGATCGGACCGATGATGCGTTATGCGTTCATGGCCAACGCACGCATCGACAAGTCGTCGGGGCCGCTCGTCGGTATCACGCACACCGACCGCGACACGTGGATCAGTGAGGCAGAGAGCGCGGGCCCCATCCTGGTCGACGTGCTGGACGACGGCCGCTACATCGCCACCGGCTTCAACGAGAAGGGACTGCCGGCGGAACCGTTGCAGAAGGGGCCCCTGGCCTTGTCGAACGGGCTCGCCGATCGGGACGGCGATGGCGTACTCGAGCAGCGGACACCACTGCCTCCGCGGACCGCCGAAGGGCAAGAGATCGTCGGGCGCGTCGATGTGGACGGCGATGGTCACAAGGACCGGCTGGTGGTCTCGGCGACAGACCGAGGATCGATGCGGATGCGGTGGCTGCTCACCGGGGGCGATCCGAACGGTGGCAACGCCGGGGCGACCATCACGGCGAGGCATATCAGCATCGGCGACCTCGACGGCGACGGCCGCCCCGAGGGCGTCATTCACGGCCTCGTAAAAACCCGCTGAAGGCCGCTGGATACGCCCTTTTGAGACCAGGTTCCATTGGCCGCGCCCCCAACCGCCTTATAGACTTGAGTGTCACGTTGAACTCGTTTCACAAGGATCTCCAATGCCGTTGACCGGCCGGGTCATTCTGGCGCTTGCCGGCGCCGCCCTGCTGCTGTCCGCCCCTGCCCCCGGGCAGGCTTATCAGGACGCGGCCACCGCGGCCGGGATCGCCATCCCGGCCAGCTTGGCTTCCTACCTAGGACGCGGAGCCTGCTGGGGCGACTTCGACAACGACGGCGATCAGGACCTGGTCTTCCCGGTCGGCGGGGGCCTCCCGATCCTCTATTACCGGAACAACGGCGGAGGGATGTTCACGGATCTGACGGGAACCGCGGGCCTGGACGCATCACCCACCACGCCCCATGCCTGCATCGCCGGCGACATCGACAACGACGGCGACCTGGACGTGTTCCTCGCCGCCCAGTACGGGTCAAACCACCTGTACATCAACGACGGCACCGGGGCCTTCACCAACGAGGCGGCGGCTCGCGGCGTGGACGCGCTCTTGACGAACGCGTTCTCCGCATCGTTCGGAGACTACGACCGAGACGGGTGGGTCGATCTCTATGTCGGCAACTACGTGTCGGCAGCCGGGTCCGGCGAGGCGAACCAGTTGTTCCGCAACATCGGTAGCGGGTACTTCGTCGATGTGACAGCTACAGCGGGGGTCGGCAACACCGGTCTCTGCTTCACCGGCGTCTTCCACGACTACGACGACGACGGGTGGCCCGACATCTTCGTCGGCAACGACAAGGGCTGGTATCCGGGACAGCAACCCGACACCACCTACATGAACAACCGCAACGGCACGTTCACCAACGTCGGCGTCGCCATCAACACGCAATTCGCGATCGGAGCCATGGGCTCCGATTTCACGGACGCCTTCAACGACGGCGGGTGGGACATCTTCGTCTCGAACACGAGTGCCGGACACCTCTTCCACGTCTGGAATCCCAATACGCTGCAGTACGACGAACTGGCCGTCAACTACGGGGTGCAGGCCAACATCGATGGGTGGGCCGTCAACTGGATGGACTACGACAACGACGGATGGCAGGACCTCCACATCGTCCACGCGTCCCTACCCAACTTCATGTATCGGAACCCGGGGCCGGGCGGTGGCGCCTGGACGAACATGGCGCCGAGCCTGGGCTGTGACATCGGCGGCTCAATCAAGTACGTGAGCGCCATCGCCGACTACGACAACGACGGCAACATCGATATCCTGCTGCCGCGTCCGGGGAACACCGCCATCCTGCTGCGGAACACGCTCAACGGCGGGTCGTGGATCCGGATCGCACTGCAAGGCACCACGAGCAACCGCTCGGGCATCGGCGCCAGGGTCTCGGTGACGGTCGGCAACGTGACCACGTCGCAGGCGCTGCGCACGGGCCACGGATACCTGAGCGGGCACGACCTGCGCCTGCACTACGGGCTGGGCACGGCGACCGTCGCGGACGAGGTCCGCATCACCTGGCCCTCTGGACAGACCCAGATCGTCAACGGCCTGGCGGCGAACCAGGATCATCTGATCATCGAGCCATCCCTCGCCGCGTCCGCCATGCCCATCCCGGGCGTCACGATCAACCTCCTCGTCAACAGTCCCATGGAGCCGAGCGCGCCGTTTTTTACCGGCGTGGCGGGGAGCGCCACTACCGGATTCCCCCTCAGTGACGGTCGCTTCGTCCCCATCGACATGGACGCGCTGTTCGGTCTCACGACGACGCCGGGCAATTTCATCATGCCGGCGCCGAACGGCACCCTCGACGTGACGGGGTTCGGTTCGATCGCGTTGACGGTTCCCCCCATCCCGTCTCTCACGGGGCTCACGGTCTACGCTGCTGCCGCCATCGGCAACCCGAGCGCCCCGCTCGGCGTCTCGTCGATCCTCGGTCCGACCCCCATCACCGTGCAGTGACCCCGACGCGCGCTCGCGTTAGCATGCGCACGTTCTACCCCGTGGTGTAATCGGTAACACAGCTGGTTTTGATCCAGCTATTCCTGGTTCAAGTCCAGGCGGGGTAGCTGGTGCAAGGGGCGGCTCGGCAACCACTCGTGACACCCAGGCTGCGGTCTGCTGAGACCACGTCGAAGGAACGACGCCACCTCTGATCCGGTCACCCCAAGAGCGAGGAACCGGGACCCCGGGGTGACATCGAATTGCATTTTTGCGCGCCCTGATTCGTCGGGGACCCCCAATCCCGAGTCGGAACCTGCGGAATTTCAGCCCATTTCGGGACAAGTCGGCTCAGGTTCCCCGATCGTCCCCAGGTAGGATCCGGGAGCCCACCGTTTCGTCCCCCAGCCAATCCGACAGCATCGCCACGGAAGGCCACCACATGACGGTTCGTGCCCTGACGTCTATCCCCCTCTGTATCGCCCTGTGTTGCGTCGTCGCGACGACTCAGGGGCAGATCCTGATCAATGCCATCGACACCGGAACGCCGGACTACGTAGAGCTGTACAACTGCGGTGGCTCCTCGGTGGACATCTCAGGTTGGACGCTGCAGACGTTCTACGACACCGGGACCGGCGCCACGTCGGAGGTCCCGTTCACCTTCCCGGCGGGAACCGTCATCGCCGCGGGCGGACTGTTCCTGGCGCAAGAGCTCGGAACGGCGGGAAGCCCCGGAACGCTGCCCAACTCGGTGAGCGTCGGCATCAACTACTTCTGGGTCGCTGCCCGGGGCGTCGGCGCCCTGCTGACGAACTCGACGGGAGCCGGAGTCGACTACGTCTTCCGAGACTTCTTCGGTCTCGGCGGCGCTCCGTTGATTCCCGCCGGCACCAACTGGTCCGGCACCTACACCGGCGGCACCACCGACTTCAGCGAACGCAACAGCGACACGGACACGGACACGGCCAGCGACTGGTCGGACGTGAGCAGCGGCACCCCCTCGGCGCTCAACGCGGGGCAGACCGGTAGCTGCACGGGCGCTCCGCCACCACCGCCGCCGCCGCCACCGGCCGGAACGGAGCAGACTCTCCCCGCAGGATTCCTCGCGGTGAACGGCGGCGCAGCCACGAGCTATCCGCAGAACACGACGACGGACCACAAGTGGCAATGGCACTACGATTCCGGCGAGTTCCAGGCCGCGCAACCCATCACCATCACCGAGGTGTGGGTAAGAGCCAGCAGCGCAAGCGCCACCGTCGCCGCGTTCAACTTCCCCAGCTTCGTGGTCACCATGGCTTCCAGCCCGACGGACTACACCGTCGCGGGCCACGACCCGGTGTTCGCCAACAACCTGAACAGTGACGCCACTGTGGTACGAAGCGGCGCCTGGTCCGGCGCCGCGGTGCCGGCGTCCGGTGGCACCAGTTCCACCTGGATCCCCCTCGGGCTCACCAGCAGCTTCACCTACGACCCCACCCAGGGGGATGACTTTGTCATCCAGATCGAGAAGTGCGGCACCGTCGCCACCTGGGCGACCACCATGGACGGGTCTTCCGGCACCGCGGGCGTCAACGGCGGTAACCGGTACGGCGACACCGCGAGCTGTGTCGCGGCCACGCACAGCTTCAACAACAACGAGTACGTGCCGATCGTCAAGATCGACTACTCGGTGGGCGGCCTGTCGGCGAACTTCGCCGCGTCGCCGACGTCGGGCCCGGCTCCGCTGAACGTTCAGTTCACCGACCAGAGCACGTCGGACGACCCGGCAGGTATCCAGTCCTGGGCCTGGGACTTCGAGAACGATGGAACCATCGACTCGACCCAGCAGAACCCGGCCCATACGTATACGCCGGGCACCTACACCGTCTCGCTCACCGTGACCGACACGGTCAACGGCTCATCCACGCGGACCCACGCGGACTTGATCACGGTGGGTGCGTACGAGCTCGTTGTCACGACCACCGGCGGCGGCGTGGGTGACATCACCGTGACGCCGCCTCCGGCGCCGCCGGGACTGATCGAGGGGTACACCCTGGCGTCGCTGGCGGCGACCACCCCCGTGGGTTCAGGACCGTTCCTCGGCTTGAACCTGGACCCGCTGCTGATCGCCATCGTCTCGACGCCCGCCGCGGTAGGCAACGTGCTCCACTTCCTGCCGTCACCGGGCCTCTATCCGGCGGTCCCGTTCCAGGCGCCTGCGGGCTTCCTGGCGGCCTTCGTCGGCGCGCCCATCGACATCACCGTGGTGTGGATCGCCAACGGACAGCTGTCGAGCACCAACGTGGTCCAGATCATCCCCTGACGGAACGGCGACGACGCCAGCCTCACCCGCAATGGGGCAACGCGTCCGCGGAGGAGGTGGCCGGGCTACTTGCCCGGCTTCTTCTCTTTCCAGGCGCTGCCGCCGTAATACGGATAGCCATCGAACCGGTCAGCGCCGCCCAGGACCCGGGGGTCGGCGGTAGCGCGCAGTTGCCCCTCGAGCCGGGCCGCGAGCGCCGCCTTGACCTTGGCGTGGCGAGGGTCGGCTGCGAGGTTGGTGACCTGATCCGGGTCCGCAGCCATGTCGTAGAGCTCCTCCGCTGGCCGCTTTGAGAACGACAGGTCGAAGAAGCGCTTCCCCTCCAGGTCGTCCTTGTGGTCGATCAGGTAGGTCTTGGTGATCCCCTTGCCGGGGCCGCCCGCCGGATCGGTGTCCCCGTAGCGGGGAGGGTCCCCCACGGGCCAGCGATCAGGCTTGAAGTTCTTTATGTAGGCCCAGCGATCGGTGCGGATGCCGCGACACGGGTATCCGGAGTGGTCAGGGCGGCAGGGTACGTGGCGCTCCTTGCCGTAGATGACATGGTCGCGAGCAGCCTCGATGCGCCCGGACGCGGAGGCGGTGAGGATGGGCAAGAGGGAGCGGCCGTTCACCGCGGCGGGGATCTTCACGCCCGCGAGCTCGAGGAACGTGGGCGCGAGATCCACGAGGGAGACGAAGTCGGTCACCGTCCGGCCCCCCTTCACCCGGGCGCCCCACCGGATGGCCAGGGGGACGCGCACCCCCATGTCGTAGATGTTGCTCTTGCACCGCGGGAAGGGCATGCCGTGGTCACCGGTCATGACCACGATGGTGTTCTCCAGTTCGCCCCGGGACTCCAGCAGAGCCAGCGCTCGGGCGACGTCGGAGTCGAACCGCTGCACCTCGAAGTAGTAGTCCGCGATGTCGGAGCGAACCTGCTCCACGTTGGGATAGAACGCCGGCACCTTGACCCGGTCGATGTCCATGCCGGACCTGCGCCCCGATCCGAGGGCGTAGCCCCGGTGCGGATCGTGGGCGCCGAGCCAGAAGCAGAACGGCTTCTTGTCGGGGCGGGCGGCCAGGAATTGCTCAAAGCCCTTCTTGTACTGCTTGCCTGCCGGGTGAGTGTCCGTGTACCCGCCAACCTTCACCCGTCCGGGACCCCAACTCTTGCGCCAGTGGCCGACGTGGTAGCCGCGGGCCTCGAGCAGGAGCG
>JABSRK010000123.1 GCA_013213915.1 Planctomycetota bacterium | reverse complement strand
GATGAGCGTGAATCCTCTCGTCTGTACGCGTGCTGCGGCGTGGCGGGTCATCGTTCGAAGTTCGTAATATCGTCGTCGGTGTTGAAGAGCAGGTCAGGCCCGGCGCTGATGAGTTGGAAGCCGTTCCGTCGGTACCAGAAGCCTTTCGGGCTCTTCCACGGCTTGGCCTTTATGATGCCATTGAGGCCGGTGACGCGGCCCATGTTCTTCGCCGCGATGATGTCGTAGTCCCGGTGATGGAAGTACGCAAAGGGCGTCCCCCACCAGTCCAACAACTCGTACAGGTTGCGGTTGTCCATCCCGAAGTCCGTCAGCGTGACCTGGGTCCGATCCTGGTCCCGGTTCTCCATGGCGTCGGGCCAGGGCACGTCCTCTATGTCGAAGCTGGTCGTCGTGTTCGGCCGATGCAAACACACCATCACCGACTCGATGCCGCTATTCTGGTCGTTACGGGACACGCCGAATCCAGGCAACGTGTCGTTGTCGAGAACGGTCGGCGGGAAGTCCCCGTTCTGCGGGTTGTTGGCGTACGCCTCCAGCGCCGCAGCGACCTGGGTGACCACCGTCTGAACGGATTCCGCTTCGCTGGAGCGCAGCATGGGGATGATGCCCAGCAGGCCAATACCAGCGAGCAACGCGATGATCGCCATCACGACGAGCAGCTCGAGGAGAGTAAATCCGTCATTCCTTCGCATGGATCGGCTCATCGGTTCTTGCGGGTGATGATGGTCGCGTTGTCAGCGCTGAATGCGAGCTCACGGTCAAGCGCAGCCTGACCGAAAATCTGCAGTTCGAGGGTGCGCGCCCAGCGCCCCAGGCCCGGGATGTCCACCGGGGCCACGGGCGCACCGTCGATGTTCACGCGGTAACGGTTCTTCTTCGGATCGACGACCTCTATTTCGATGGTCACGGAATCACCGTTCATGACCGCGCCCGGCAAATCCGCCCACTCGCTCATGCGCCCCTTGTCCAGGAAACGGAACTGGAGCTTGCCGTCGGGGGAAAGGCCAACCTGGGCGCCGTAGTACGGGTAGTTGCCTCCATCCCGTCTCTGGACCCCCTCATAAGGCTCGGGCGGCCGTGACATGCGCTGGAACGCCAACACGCCAATCCCCTTGTAGGTCCCCACGCCCGGTTTCATGTGCAATTCAACCGAGAACGACTGGAACAACCGTCCCGAGCGCTCCTGGTGGAGCACCGTCGGCTCACCGGACTGACGCCGCTGCTTGCCGCTGAAGAGCACCCTTTCCTTGCTCAACGACACGTTCGGCCCTGCACCGACCTCCTTCTCCCAGCCGAGCAGGATCTGGGACCCGGATCGGTTGAAGTCGTCACGCCAGCGCTCCTTGTTCAGGTTCTCGCTGACCTGTCCGACAATCTGCTTGGCATACGAGAGCAGCTCGGGATAGCCAACCTTCTTGTCGGCAAGACGCTTCAGGAGTTGCAGGGTCTCCTGGGGCTTGCCCCGGTCGTAGTGGTAGTACGCCATCGCCGCCTGGACGAAGGGCTGCCGCAGCAACGCAGCATCGATCCGGCGCACGTGGTCGTCGGCGGCGTTTCGCGCCCGACGCCGAACGTCACAAACAAGGCGACGCGCGAGCAGATCTGGGAACCCGGGATCGGCCGCGAAAGCACGACTGTAGTAGCGCGACGCATCGATGCTGTTCCCCGCGAGAAATGACGCGTCACCCAGGGCCACCAGGACATCCACGCGGCCCGGATCAGCCGAGAGCACGCGGAGATATTCGTCCTTCGCAGCGCCGTAGTCACCCACGTTCAGCAGACAGCGGGCGCGTTGCAGACGGGCGCCGACACTGAGCGGATCAGCTACGAGAGCCTGATCAGCCTCGCCGAGCGCCGCCTCGTCCTGCCCCGCCTTCTCGTTGAGATACGACAGCCCGGTTCGAGCGTGGGCCGAGAGCAGGGGGTCCAGGTCCATCGTCAGCGTGAGGACCTTCATCGCCTCCACATACTCGCCCGTCCGCAGCAAGCAGACACCGTCGAGGTAGGCGAGCCGCCCGTCCAGGGGATGGGCCGCCCGGCCCCGGTCGACCATGCTCTTCGCCGCGGCGGGTCCGACCTCCAGGAACGTGACGACGGCGAGCCCGGCCGTGGCGTCACGATCGTCGGGCGTGATGTTGATCGCCGTCTGGAAACTCTGGCGCGCGGGCTTGAGGTTGCCCTTCGCGAGATACGCCTCACCGAGCAGGTTCCACACGCGACGTTTCTGATCAGCATCAAGGCCAACGCCGGTCTGCGCCTGACGCAGATGCACCAGCGCCTCCCCCGCTTTGCCCTGCTGCAGCAGGGCCTCTCCACGACCCATGCGGGCGAGCGCATTTCCGGCATCCGTTGACAGCGCCTTGGCGAAGGCCTTTTCCGCATTCGTCCGCAGCTTCAGACGCAAGCACACCTGCCCGTACCGGGCCAGTAGCGCGACCGAACCCATCAGCGGTTCCCTCGAGAGCGCCTCCTCGAGGATCTTCAACTCCTTGTCGTAGTGATACAGGCGCCGATAGCAATCGGCGAGCATGCCGTAGACCTGCTCACCCCCCATCTCTGCACCGAGCATCTCCTCGAGATGCTCGGTCACAACGCCGAGCTGCTCCGGGGTGACGCCGTCGCGCTTGTAGACGAGCGTCGCCAAGGACCACCATCCGTCCTTGTCGTCCTTGGCCATCTGACGCTTGCTCAGATGGAATTTGTTGAGGACGTCGGATGGGGCGAAGCGGATCTGCTGGACGTTCACTCCGGTGAGCGGGATCCGGCTCTTCTTCCTGTCGCGCCCCTTGTCCTCAAAGAACACGAGGCGAATCTTGTCGAGCTGCTTTTTCTTGTCGTCCTCGGAGAGGCTCGAATCGCCACGGATGCGATCGATGGTCAGCTTGATGTCGAAGCGGTCGTCCTCGCTCCCGAGGGTCTTGACGAGTCCGTAGCTGACGTCCCCGCTCGGCCAGTGGACCTGGTCGAGGGTCTTCCTTCGCTCCCGTTCCTCCTGCTTCGCCGCGACGGTACGCCGCTCAGCCTCGAGCCGCTCGGCCGTCGACTGCTTGAGCTGATCTGCCAGCGACATCGCACCTGCGAACGAGTCGGTGAGACGATCGAGGGGGTCCTCTGCGTCCTCGGAAGCCGGATCGTCGCCCGTATCGCCGACCGGATCGGGCGCCGCAAACGTGGACGAGGCGGAGCCCGACAGGTCAATCGGCTCCGGCAGGAGCGCATGGCGCAGGCTCGACCGCGCGGTGCCGCCAATGCGAAACACCAACGGCAAACCCGGCGTCGGCAACCGCGGCGGTGGTGGTGGGAGCAGCGGAGCAAGCGGTAGATCCGATGTCTCCCGAGGAGCGAGGAAGAAGTTCCGACCCGCCCCGGACCCGTCCCACGCGTAGTCCTCGGCCCCGAGGAAGTGCCCCGAGGACTTGAGCGCCTCCTGCTGCTCGATATCCCTGTCAGGGAGACGCCGACTGCGCCGACGTGGGCGTTCCTCGCTGCCAGCACTGAAGTGCATCAGTCCCAGCAGGCAGAGCGCGATGATGAAAGCGACCTGCTCCTTGTTCATCGGATCGCCCCCTTGGCCTTCATCCGTCCCTTCGGGTCCACGTCGATCGTCTGCATGATCAAGCGTGCCTCGACCCGGCCGCGGTCACGGAGGTCCGCGGCGACGCGGCGGCCACCGCGGCGCGGACCACGAGCCTGCATCCCCGGCGGCAGGTCGAGGCTGTGCAGTCGCGCTTCCTTCAGCACAAGCGCGGTACCCTCCTGCAACCGGCTCAATTCCTCGATGAGAAATGCCAGAGCCGTCGGGTGTCCGACCACCGTCAAGTCAAGCTCGTGACCGAGCGCATACGGATTCACCGTACCCATCCGTCCCTTTCGCCGCGCTGGCGGAACGATCGTGATCGGATCGAGGCGCGCGAGCCCCTCCTCGAGGACCTCATCATGGGCCTTGATGGCGAGACGCAGCACCTGGTCGACGGCTTCGAGGCCACGTAGATACCACGCAAACTCACGAGGCGACGCCGGGTACTTCCCTGGTCGCCCTAGGTCACCGTCAATCTCGATGTTACGGCGCGCACACTGCTCGACGAGCTCCTCGTCGATGCGCTCGGAGACCTCGTTGTACCAGAGGTCCGGATCGGGCTGGCCTTCCAGCGTGAACCGTCTATTCGGCTGCCTCTCGATGGCACGGAGCAGCCGCGCCACGCCTTCCTCCTGGTCCTTCAATCCGCCTTCGATAGATCCTAGATTCACGCTGCTCGCCATCGCCTGGCTGGCTGTTCGATTTGCCGTCCTCGTGCGGTTCTTGTTCTTGCGAATGTCATCGTTGAAAATCGCCCCGATGATCAACCATGCGATAAGAAACACGAGCGCGCCGGCGACCTGGATGACGAGGAACCGCTTGTTCTCCTGAACGAAATCGCCCATCAGTTCCCTCCCTCCTCGATCTGCTCGGCCCGAGTTCTCGCCTCGCGCTCAGCATGAAATACGTCGATGGTCATGACGAAGTCGACCTGCTTCGATCCGGGCACGTCTCGCGTGCTCACCGATGTGAGGTCCACGGCGACCTCGTTGTTCGACGCCTTCTGGATCGACCGCTGGAGAGCACCGAGAGCCGTCTCCGCCTTGCTCTTCGCCGAGAGCACGATGCCCTTCACCTCGACCAGGATGCGCACCTCCTTCTTGGACTTCGGGTCGTCCAGATCGATCGCCACCGCGCGCCTTACGAGGTCGATGTCCTCGACCCATGTCTCCGAAGGGATGCTCCCCTGCAACAAGCTCAGGGTCCGGCAGAGAGCCCAACCAGGCCGCGAGAGGTCGTCGAGCGCTTCGATTTCCTCGTTGTTGCGGTTGATCTCAGTCTGGAACTTCTCGAATTGCTTGCGCTTCCGGTTCGCCTTTGAAGCCAAGCCACGCGCGTCTCGCAAGGCCTTGCCCGTCGCGTCCGCTTCGCTGGACAGATCCGTGTAATGCAATACCAGAACGACCATCGCCAGCGCCGCCGCGAGCCACGAGAAGACGGTGCGCGTCATCATGTGACGCCTCTTCTTCACCGCCTCCGGAACGAGATCAACGAGGAACGCATCCTCCTTCGTCCCCGACACAGCGAGGCCGAGCGCCACCGCAAAGCGTCCTGGGTCACCCAGGAACGCGGCTTCCTCATCTGCCGGCAAGCTGGAGGTGTCGAGGCCCGATTCGGGCTCGAAGCGCTCGACGGGGCAACCGAACGAGCTCTTCAGATAGTCGGGCAACCCGCGGAGGTTCGCTCCACCCCCTGACACCAGGATGCGGCTCGCGTTGAGGTCCTGTAGTCCGGTCTGCGCTCGGGCGAACGCGAGGCTCGACTGGATGATCGACGCCAGCTGCCCGACGGGCCCGATGAGCGCGTTCGCGACCCTCTCCTCTTGCCCGGACGTGTACGACGCGAGCCCCTTGGGGGTGACGTTGCCATACTGCTCCTTGATCCGCTCGGCCTCATCGAGGCCAACGTTGAACGCCTGCCCGACGGCCTCGGTCAGTAGGTGCCCGCCGGTGGCCATGTTGCGCGCGAACAGCAACTCACCGTCCCGCTGGAGGACGATCTCGACGCTCCGATGCCCGAGGTCGACGAGGAAGACGTATTCCCCCTCGTAGAGTTCACCAGCTTGGAGATAGGCGTTGAACAACGAGAGCGAAGCCGGCGTGCCCGCCTTGGGCTCACCAACGGCCGCGGTGATGGCGCTGTGGCGCGCCTCCAGGAAGGGCTCCTTCACTACCGCGACGAGCACCGTCTCGTCATCCGATTCCGCCCCCGGAATGTGCACGAGGTTGTAGTCGCACGCGAGCGGCTCACCGGCCTGCTCGGCCATCTCCCGCACCTCGAAGTCCATCAGGAGCTTGAGACGCCACAACGGCACCGGCGGCACCTTGGTGTAACGAATGATCAGCTCCTTGCCGGAGAGTCCGTAGCGTGCACCCGGGGCCTTGCCGAGTTCGGAGTTCAATTGCGACGCCGCCTCGAGGAGGTTCGACTCGGGGTCGCCGTCCAACGCAACAGGCACCGAGAACGCACGATGCACTTCGAATATCGGCCCCTTGGACTTTCCCGCGACCACCTTGATCGCGCGGGCGCCGAGATCGATGCCGACTACCTGGGCCATCAGCTCACCTTCCCTCGCCCGAGCCGCGCTCGAGCCGCTGGATGTACGCGGCGGACTGGTCCGCCTCATCAGTATCCGGGTACTCGCTCACGATCGTCTTGAAGAACAGAAGCGCGAGTTGCCTCTTCTCCCCATCCATGTAGTCCTTCGCTCGGAGAAACGCGCGCTCCGCCTCGGCCTCGCGAAGCGGCAGGTGCCACGCGGCCAGGGTCTTCTCGTACTCGCCGAGGATCTTCCGCAACCCTGGCTCGAGCGACGTGCCCTTGTACCGAACGGCCTCCGCAGACACGTCGATCCCCAGGTTCGTATCGTGCAGCAGGTCTCGGAAAAAACGCGCATCATCGAGGCGCTGGGCGAGGGCCGCCGTCTTCTTGTGGCCATCCTGCACGAGTCGCTTGCGAATTTCCGCCGCGGCCGCCTCGGAAGCTTCTTCGAACGGGTACTGCGCCATGACCCGCTCGCACCGCTGAATCGCCCGCCCGAATTCTCCGCGGTGCTCGGCGTTCCGGGCCTCCACTACGAGAGAGGTCGCCTTTGCCTTCTCCTTCTCGAAGTCGACCTGGAAGCCGAGCGTCAGGGACTCCGACCCGTCGAGCCCTATGCGAACGACCGGCAGCGCACGACGTGGACGCTCAAACGATGTCTTCATGGGACGCGCGCCATTCGGTCCCGCGAATCTCAGGCGTACGCGATGCGAGCCCCCGCCCATAATCAGCGCATCAGCGACCTCGTCCTTGAATGGCTGGACGTGTCGGTGTCCCAGGTCACCCGACAGGACGGTCACCTGGATAGGCACCTCGTCACGCGGCACCAGTGGGATACGCACGAACCTGGCCTTTGCGAGCGCGTCACCCGAGAGCGTCACGTTCAGCGTTGAGCCCACGACCTCGTGTGCGACGGAGAGGTCGCCGAGGCCGCCAGCGAGAGAGCCAGAGATCGCGGTCTCCGGGCCCAGTGGGTTCACTACGAGGAGATCGTCCTGGTAGAGGACGCGGCCCGCGGATTCCACCTCGAGGCCCATGCCCTCGATGATACGTCGCCCGAAACGCGACACCCGGACCGTGCCCTGTGCCCCGAGATCGGACCGGACCCCCCCGTGCACAACGGAGCGACCGGCAGGCGTCGCGCGGAGAACCATGGACACACCATCGAATGTCGCGCCCCCCGATCCAGCCACGCCGACACCGATACGCGCACGAACAGAGCCCTCGGGTGCCAGCCCATACCCGCCCATCTCGCACCAATCGTCGCCGCTGGCGCGAGCCCGGCCGACCACGACGTCGCGGGCGAACGGGACAAAGATCTTGTGGCCCTCCTCGTCCGTGTCCTCCGCGAGCCACACCACGCCCACGACCGGAGCGCCGGATGCGTCGATGCACGCTGCCCGCAACCTGTACGCGGTGAACGGCGTCACGACCAATGCCTGCTGAAGGGTGGCGAGGACGGGCGGTCCATCATCCGTCGACCGGTCCACGCGACACGCGTAGCTACCGTCGCGAACGGGATCGCCGACGAGGCTAGAAGCGCAATCATCGCCCGGTTCAGCCTCCCAAATGAACGGCGCCTCCTCCTTCTCCGTGACGTCGCCTTCGGGCAATTCAAACGACCACGCGAGGGCTGGGACAAGGTTTCCTGACGGAGACTGGGTGAGAGTCGCCCCGCCAATGGCGTCGTCCGGACTCCAGTTCGTGAAGAACCAGACGCCACCTCCGAGCGCAACGATCATGAAGAGCGCAACGATGTTCCAGAGAGCCTCCCGCTGCTTCGGTGCGGCGCCGGAAAGCGCGAATCCGGGATCCTCATCCTCGACGGCGTCCCCACCCATCACCCGCGTGAACGCCACACTGGACTGGTCAGCGACTTCGTGCACCTCAGTTGGAGGGGCGAATGCAGCAGGGTCCCCCACTCCGAACGTGCAGGCCACGGATCCGAACCGCACCGCGTCACCCGACTGGAGCTCCGCCTCCATCACCTTGCGCCCTTCGACGAAGGTACCGTTCGACGAGTCCAGATCGCGCAACGTGCACGAGGAACCATCCCGCACGATCTCGGCGTGATCACCGGAGACGGACTTGTGCTTGAGCACCAGCATGTGCTTGGCGTTGCGGCCGACGCTCAACCGTCCGTCCGGGATCTTGATCACGTCGCCCTCGCGGCCGGCGCCGCCGACCACGAGGAAGTGCTCATCTTCCAGCGAAATCTCGTCGTCGCCCCATTCCGCGTCGGGCTCTGCTTCCTCCACCTCCATGTCGAGGAAGCGAAGCTCCACCTTGCCGACCTGGATGACGTCCCCGTCCTGGAGTTCAAACTTGGTCACCTTGCGACCGTTGACCTGAGTTCCATTGCTGGAGCCCAGGTCCTCGACGAACCAGGAGGAATCCTCGTACGTGAACTTGCAGTGCTGACGCGACGCTTCAGCGACCTTGAGCGGGATCTCGTTCTGAGCTGTGCGCCCGAGAACATCGCCCGAATTCAAGACCACGTCCCGCGCCACGCCGTCCTGCGTAATGACGAGCTTGGGCATTGGATGATCGGTCCTTGGTAGCCGGAGTGGGAAAAAGGCTCAGGCTCGTGGACGGGATCGGGGACCCCGGCGTTCATCTCGCTGTTTCGCAAGCATCATACCGATCCGGCCCCACAGCCGCCAGAGACTCAAATCCTTGTCGGAAAGGATGTTAGAATCCACTCTCAGGATTGCTCGGGGCGCGAATCGTAAAGTTCGGCCGATGGACTGGCAACTTAGTTACCACTTGGGCGCTGATCCGGATGCGCGCAGCCGTCTAAAACAGTTCTGGCGCATCGAAATTCCAGCCCTGGCAGACCGTCCTTGAAAGCGGAAGTACCCGCATGACAACCAGAGCGTTGCAGGCCGTCCTCCTCTTCGTCCTCCTCGCCACCTGCGCCTGCGCCCAGCGTCGCTCCCCACAAGACCGCATGACGCCTCACGAGCGGAAGAAGCTCGAGCGCTTCGCCGACCGTGATGACCCTTACCGTCCTGCGTGGATGGCCCGGACGCGATTTTCCACCATCGAGACCCTGAAGCGCTGCCAGGCCCTCAAAGCGACACCGCTTGACGTCGTGGAGGAGGCGCTCCGGGGATTCGCGAAACGGTTCGTCGTCATGCAGGTCCCCGACAGAAGCACGCTGTTCATCTACGAACGCGAGACGGAACGCCTCGCCGCGATCGCCGAGTACCGTCGCCAGGGCAGGAAGACGTCGATGCGCCGCTGGGTGCGATACCACCCGTCGTTCACCGAATACACCATCACGGACCTGGAGACAGGGGACGAAGGCACGCCCAGACACGCCGCGACACGCACGTACCTCCGCTCCTGGTTCCACGCGACGTCCAAGGGCGAAGTCGTGACGGGCACTGGCCCCTTCCGCATGGAAGCCGCAAACAGCAAGGGGATGTGGCTCCGCGACGGCGTCCTGGCTCAGGTGCTGAGGCTACTGAAGGTGCCCCTCGGACCGACGCATGACGACCACGACC
>JABSRK010000122.1 GCA_013213915.1 Planctomycetota bacterium | reverse complement strand
CCCCCGATTCCCAAGGAAGCGTCCGAGGTCGAGTCCGCAATGGTCGGCTGAGTCACGTCGCGCCGCGACGACGGACAGCAGCTCCTCCGCTTCGCTCATTCGCGGGTCGGCCATGGCACAATCTGCACGTGAATGACCCCGCGACGCTCGTCGGCCGCTCGGCGCTGCTGTTGGACCTCGACGGCACCCTGTATCCCGCGTCGAGCCACCGTGCCTACCTGGAGACGGTGAAGCGCATCACGGGCATGCGGGGGGAGGAGGTTTACGACGCGTCCGTTCCCGACAGCGCGTACGCGGACCTTCAGGCCGATCGTTCAAAGTACGGGTTCGGGTCGGATACGGAGACGCTGCGGGAGCGTTGGGGCATCGGGATCGCTGAGATGAATCGCTTTCGCGAGCGTTGGACGCGGCCTTCGGATTTCCTCGCGCCCGAGCCGCGGGTCGCGACGGCGGTCGAGCGGATGCTGGCGTCTCGCACGCTGATCCTCGGGACGAACAACACCCCCGTGCTTGCGCGGCGCATCCTGAAGGTGCTGGAGATTCCGGAGGGTTGGTTCGCTGCGATCTTCTCGTCGGAAGACCTGGGCGCGGCCAAGCCGGACCGGGCGTTCTTCGAACGGATCTGCGAGCGCGCGGGGTTGCCGGCACGCGCGTTCGTGAGCGTCGGAGACCGGGCTGCATCCGACCTCGATCCAGCTGCCGCCGTGGGCATGGAAACGTGGCTGGTGGTGGGCGCGGAAGATCTGGAGGCACTCGCGGACGCGTGCGAAGCGACCTGCTAACCTTTTCGTCATGAAGGTCCTGGTCATTGGTGGCGGGGGGCGCGAGCACGCGCTCTGCTGGAAGCTCGCTCAGGATGCGAGCGTTGATGCTATCTACGTTGCCCCCGGCAACGCCGGCACCGCTGGGATTGCGCGCAACGTCGACGTGTCGACCGACGACCACGACGCCGTTTCGAGCTTGTGTGCGCAAGAGGGTATGGGGCTCGTCGTGGTCGGGCCCGAGGCGCCGCTCTGCAGGGGATTGGCGGATCGTCTCCGCGCTGACGGGTTCCCGGTGTTCGGCCCGGGGGCCGGAGGTGCCGAGCTTGAGGGATCGAAGGCCTTTTCGAAGGCGCTCATGAGTCATCACGGCATCCCCACGGCGGGATTTCGTACGTTCGACGACGCCGGGTTTGCCCGGGAGTATCTGGAGGGCGACCTTCCCTTCCCCGTTGTCGTGAAGGCATCCGGCCTCGCGGCAGGGAAGGGGGTGCTGATCTGCCCGGACAGGGAGGCAGCGCTGGCAGCGGTCGATCAACTGATGGAGCGGCGTCAGTTCGGCCTCAGTGGCGACACGGTGGTCATCGAGGACTTCCTGGAGGGGGAGGAGGTGTCCGTCCACGCCATCACCGACGGGCGCACGATCCTCACGCTGCCGACCAGCGAGGACCACAAGCGGGTCTTCGATCACGACGAGGGCCCGAACACGGGTGGCATGGGAGCCGTGAGTCCGAGCACGCGACTCGATGGGTCGGGCATCGCGCGCGTGGAACGGGAAACTCTGCTCCCGACTCTGAACGCGCTCGCTCGCGACGGCCGCCCGTATTGTGGGGTGTTGTACGCGGGGCTCATGGTGACCCGGACCAGGGCGAAGGTGCTCGAGTTCAACGTCCGCTTCGGTGATCCGGAGACCCAGGTCATTCTGCCGCGGCTCAAGTGTGACCTCGGTGCGTTGCTGCTCGCGTGCGCTGAAGGGCGGCTCGACTCCATTGGCGACGAGGCGTTCGACTGGGACCCGCGCGCGGCGGTGACGGTTGTCTTGTGTTCGGGCGGCTACCCGGGCGCCTTCACCCGTGGGCATCCGATTGAGGGCATCGTCGACGCCGACGCCATGGACGGGGTCATCGTGTTCCACGCGGGGACGGCGCGCGTTGCTGGGAGGGTCGTCACGACTGGGGGCCGGGTCCTGAACGTCACGGCGCTTGGTTCCGATCTCGCCGATGCTCGCCAGCGAGCGTACGAGGCCGTGTCGCGGATCTCGTTCGAGAACATGCACTTCCGCACCGACATAGGCGTGCGTGCGCTCGACGGTGTTTCGGAGGCGGAGGTCTGAGCGGTCGGTCGGGCCGCCGGTCTGATACCCTCCGCTTGGCGACATGAGCGGCGAAGACTACCTGATCGACAAGGCGCAGGACGCGGATACCGGTGGGGAGGAGGAGTTCGTTTTCGAGTCCTTCCTCAAGGACCGCGGCCTCAAGTACACGCAGGCTCGAAAGACGCTTCTGCGCAAGGTCTTCGGGATGCATGACCACTTCACGGCCGAGCAGTTACTCGACCGGCTCAAGGACGACGGCGTCGCCGCAAGCAAGGCCACCGTGTACCGAACCCTGTCCGTGCTGCTGGAGTGCGATCTCCTCGCCGCCCACGATTTCGGGGAGGGAGCGCTCTATTACGAGCACACGTTCGGCCACGATCACCACGACCATCTCTTCTGCCTTCATTGCAAGCGCATCACCGAGTTCCGGGACGACCGGATCGAGGAGCACCAGGATCGGGTGACCGACAAGTTGGGCTTCGAGATGATCACCCACAGCTTGAAGATCTACGGGATCTGCGCGGATTGCCGGTCCAGCGATCCGGGCCTGGTCGAGCGGTTCGCGGCTCAGTCCCGCATGAGGCGCCCCCGGTCCTGATGGTGCCCTTGCCGATAGGAGATGGGGCCGGTAGCATGGGCTGTCGATACTGAGACTGCGTCTCAGTTGCGCCTCCTGCGTAGGAAATCCCGTGATCAAGCCATACGACATCGCCCTGTCCGATCTTGCCGCCGGCGCAGGGGGGACCGTGGTCACCCTCGAGGGCGACCCGGAACTTCGGGTCCGACTCTTGGAATTCGGGTTCTGTCCCGAGACCAGGGTGCGGGTGGTGAGGCGCGCACCGTTCGGTTGCCCCCTCGAGGTGGAGGTTGGCGGATCGCGCTTCTCGCTGCGGGCTGAAGCCGCAAGCAGCGTGCGCATCCGTCATGGCTGAGCCGCGGGCCCGCGCGTCCAGCGACGCGCGGACCATCGCACTGCTGGGCAACCCCAACGTCGGCAAGACGTCTCTCTTCAATCAGCTCACGGGGCTGCGCCAGAAGGTCGGCAACTATCCGGGCGTGACGGTCGAGCGTCGCGAGGGGCGCCTCTCCGCGGGGATCGGTGACCTGAGTCTCATCGACCTGCCCGGGGTGAATAGCCTCGCGGCGCGCGCTCCCGACGAGCAAGTGGCCGTCGATGTGTTGGCCGGGACGCAAGCGGGTGTGACGCGTCCCGACGGCGTTGTGGTCGTGATCGACGCGTCGCGTCCCCGTCGTGGGCTCTTTCTGACCAGCCAGGTGATGGAACTCGGGCTCCCCACCATCGTGTGCCTCAACATGGTGGATGAGGCCAGGCGAGACGGCGCGATCGTCGATGCGGGCGAGCTCGAGGAGGTCCTGGGGCTGCCGGTGGTCGGGACTGTAGGAACGAAAGTTCGAGGTGTTCGTCCGCTGAGTGAAGCGCTATCGACCGGCGCGCTGGGCATGCCTCACGAGGATCGGCTGGTCGATGTGCCTGGCATTCAGGGGCTCCCCTCGCCATCGCCAGAACGATGGGCCAGACTCCGAGAAGTCGTTGATGCTGGCGATCTCGCCGACCATGAAGCGACCACGCGCTACACCTGGGTGCGAAGCGTGCTCGATCGCGTGCAGTCCCAACGGAATGCCACCCGGGGCGGGAGCGATCGTATCGACGCGGTGCTGTTGCATCCCATTGTGGGTCCGCTGGCGTTCTTGGCCGTCATGGGGGCTGTCTTCCAGGGGGTTTTTGCGCTGGCGGACGCACCGATCGGTTGGATCGAGTCCGCGGTTGGTGCGTGTGGACAGGGCGTCGGGTCCGTGATGCCCGACGGGCTGTTCAGCGCCTTCGTGGTTGACGGAGTGATCGCCGGTGTCGGTGGGGTGCTCGTCTTCTTGCCCCAGATCCTCATCCTGTTCTTCTTCATCGGCCTGTTGGAGGACAGCGGGTACATGACCCGCGCCGCATTCCTCGTCGATCGACCGATGCGTGCGATCGGACTCAGCGGGCGCGCGTTCATTCCGCTCCTGTCCTCGTTCGCGTGCGCCGTGCCGGGGATCCTGGCGACACGTTCCATCGAGGACCGTCGCGAGCGGCTGATCACGACGATGGTGGCGCCGCTCATGACGTGCAGCGCGCGCCTGCCCGTGTACTCGATCCTCATCGTCGCGTTCATCCCGCAACAGACGGTGCTCGGGTTCCTCGGACTGCAGGGGCTCGTCATGCTGGGCTTGTACCTGTTCGGGATGGCGCTCGGCGCGCTCGCGGCGTTCTTCATCGACCGTGCATTGCGGCGTGCGGGTCTCCAGTCCGGCATCCTCGAAATGGCGCCGTATCGGATGCCTGGAGTGCGTTCGGTTGTCATCCGCCTCTGGGTGCGCGGGAGCCAGTTCGTGAAGAGCGCGGGGACCGTCATCCTCTTGATGTCGATTGTCGTCTGGGGGCTGATGACCTTCCCGCGGACGGAGGACGTGGGCGACGATCCAGTGGCGCGGGCGGAGGCTCAGGCGAACACAGCCGCGGGGCGCATCGGCAAGTTCATCGAGCCGGCCATCGAGCCGCTCGGATACGACTGGCGCATCGGAATCGGTCTCCTGGGGTCGCTCGCGGCGCGTGAGGTGTTCGTATCGACCATGAACGTCGTCTACGCCGTCGAGGAAACCGAGGATGAGGGCGCGACCGCACGAGGCGTCGGCCGCGCCATGGACCGGGCGCGCTGGGACGGATCGGATCGTCCCGTCTACGATCTCGCGACCGTCCTGTCGTTGTTGGTCTTCTACGCCATCGCGCTTCAGTGCCTTTCCACGGTCGCCGTCGTCTACCGGGAGACCGGGTCGGTGGCCTGGACGGTCGGACAATTTGCTGGATTGACGGCCCTCGCCTGGCTCTGCGCCTGGCTCACGTACATCGTTGCGATCTGAACGATCGCGGCATCGCGGGCGTTCCAGGGGCGGAGAAACTCCCATGAACAAGACTCCCCACGCCCTACTCGCTCTCGCCGTGGTCCTCGCCGGTTGCGGCCGATCCGGAGAGGAGGGCTCCGGTTCGGGGCCCCAGCCAGCCGTTGGTAGCGGTGGGACCGCCCCAGTTGACGGGCCCTGGCAAGACGCCGCTCGCTCGGCCATCGAGAAGGGAGCGGCCCACCTTTCCGGCTTGTCCAAGGGTGGCAAGTGGGTGTTCAAGGCCGAGTACGGCCCCGATCTCGGGACGACGGCGCTCGCGGTGCGCGCGCTGCTGCTGTCCCCCGGCACGGACGCGGGGCCGCTGAAACCGGCCCTCGAGTGGCTGGCCGCGAACCAGCAGCCTGATGGCGGAATCTACGACCCGAAGATGGGTGTCATGACGTACGTCACGGCGTCGTCTGTGCTGGCGATGAAGGCGTCGGGTGACGCGAAGTATGCACCGGTCATGCGTCGGTGCGCCGACTACCTCGCCAAGATCCAGGCTGACGAGGGGGAAGGGTTCGACCAGAGCTCGGAGAACTACGGCGGCATCGGGTATGGGAGCAAGCACCAGTTCACCAACATGAGCACGACCCAGTTCGCGGTCGAAGCTGCTGACGCGGCCGGACTCGAGAAGGACCGCGCGTTCTACAAGAAAGCGCTCCGCTTCCTGTCACGCTCCCAAAATCGCAGTGAGTCGAACGACCTCCCGGCGCGCGAGGTGGCCGGGACGCGCGTCGTGCCCGGAAACGACGGCGGCGCCTTTTACCGTCCTGGAGAGTCCAAGGCAGGCGTGAAGAAGCTCGCCGACGGTCGCACGGTGTTTCGCAGCTACGGCAGCATGACGTACTCGCTCTTGAAGAGCTATCTGCTGTGCGACATCGACGCCCGTGACGAGCGCGTGAAGGCGGCCCTCTCCTGGATGGGTGAGAACTTCGAACTGGAGTGGAATCCCGGCATGGAGCACGACACGGGGAATGGGCCAGAGGCGCGCTATCAGGGGCTCTACTACTACTACCTGTCGCTCGGGCGCTGCCTCGCGGTGGCCGAAGCCCAAAACGTGAAGTTACCGCACGTACTGAAGGGCTGGCGCGAGCGCCTCGCCCGGGCCATCGTCAAGCGCCAGCGCGAGGACGGGGCATGGGTGAACCACGTGCCCCGCTGGTACGAGGGCAACCCGACGAGCAGCACCTCGTACGCTCTGATCGCGCTCCAGGAGTGCCTGGGGCAGGACTGACGCGGTGCGTGACGCTGGCCTGACGGTCCTGGTCGTTCTCGTGGTCGGTGCGGCGGCCTGGGCGCTCGCTCCTTCCGGGTCTCCCGGGTTCTCCGATGCCGGGGTGCGGGCCGGGGTTCTGGTGATCCTGGGGGCCGGGGTTCTCGGTTCGAGCCTCCGAGAGCCGTCTCGCCGGCATCTCGGCGCCGAATTGCTGGCGATCGTCGTCGGGGGCGCCTGGGTGCTCGTCTGGCTGGGGAACGGTGCGGCGGCCGTCGTGGCGCTGCTGGCCTGGCTGCTCCCCTGGTCCTGGGTGCTGCCGCTACGAGTGGCCGGGCGCTTCGGTCTCGCCCGGGTGGTTTATCTCGGGGTGTCCGGGGCCATGCTCGCGAGCCCGTGGCTGGTCCCGCGCAGTTGGAACGACCTGCCCCGGACGACCCTGGAGTGGAATCCCCTCGTCCGGCTCCACGGAACCGTCCTGGGGGAGGACTGGTTCCATGGTCCGACCCTCTACCCGAGGGTCGGCGAGGGCCACTACAGGTACCCGGAGCTCGGTGATGGCCTGACCATCCCGCTGGTAAGCGCCGCGGCGGCTGTGCTTCTCGCCGGGGTCTTGGCGCAGATTGGCCGCCGCTACGCGGCCTCCACTGCCAAGCAAGCGTGACCGAGGGCGGTCCCAGTCTGGCTGGGGCTGGCCCCTCAGCGGAGAGCCGGTACCGTGGCGCAGATTGGGGAGCGAGAGCCCATCCCATGCTGCACAAGTACTTCCTTACCTTTCCCCACGAGATCCTCGACGAGCCGGTGCTCTACACCCTCGGGCAGGATTTCAACGTGGTGCCCAACATCCGTGGCGCGTCGATCAGCGACGAGCAGGCCCTCATGGCGGTGGAGTTGGCGGGCGAGGAAAGCGCCGTCGCACGCGCCGTCGCGTGGCTGAAGGAGCGCGGGGTGGGGGTGGAACCGTTGGGGCCGGACCGGAAGTTGGAGCTTTGACGTCCGATTCGTGCGTCTTGGTCACGACAGGGGGCCCCGACATATCGACACGTATATCGGTCTCCGGTGTCCCATGGGGGTCCAAGGGACACCGTTCAGGGGTGTACGGACCCATTTCGCCCCGAAATGGCCCACTTCGTGCCCGTAACGGGCCTCCCACCGCTGTATGCATGGGTATATTTCACCCCAAAAAAAACTAACGGTGTTTCGTTGACTCACCCGATCGGGTGACTCATATTGACCCGCACTGGTTGACGGGCAGGTTGGGAGCCTGGTTGGCAGGAGCCTGGTGGCTTGAGAGCCGTCAGTTTTCCGTGTCCTGCCCGGACAACGGAACACACACGAGTAGAAGGTATCGGGTGAGTTCAGACTTTTGGTTACTTGGAGGAGGCAAGACACAGCCATGAGAAAGTGGAACGTTCTGGCTGCCATCCTGGCGGTGGCCTTCGTGGTTCCCACGAGCTTTGCGCAGACCCAGGAAGACATTCTGCAGGATCTGACGGCTCTGAAGTCCCGCGTGGCTAAGCTGGAAACGGAGAATGCCGTGCTGAAGAGCTCGGTCGCCGACCAGAACGCCCAGGAACTGGAGAGCCAGATTAGCGCTCTGACGGATCGCTACATGCAGTCGGCCGGTACTACGGTCAAGTCTGCGGCGAATCCCGTCACCCTCAGCGGAGAGTTCCGTTTCCGGAACTCATGGAGCTTCGGCGACAACGCTGGCGGTGGAGAGCATGATGGTTCCTGGACCGACGCGCTGGTGCGCCTCGGGTTCCAGTACGACTTCACGCGGGACGTGACCGCGTACGCTGAACTCCAGTCCGACTGGGCGTTCGGCGACGGCACTGCTGCTACGAACGACAATAGTGGTTCGGCTGGCGGCGTCGATTTCAGTACGTACCAGGCGTGGTTGGAGGTTCGTAACCTGTTCGACCGGCCGGAGTTCTCGACCCGTACCGGTCGCCAGGAGATCGTTCTCGGCAACCAGTTCCAGTTCGGCAACGCCGACTGGTACAACGGGTTCTCGTTCGACGGCACCCGGTGGGATTGGGACAGTGAGTCCTTCAGCCTCACGGGGCTGGTGCTCAAGCTTTCGTCCAGCGACGGCGACGGCAACCAGTTGACTTCGTTCCAGAACGCCCACGACAACGACGAGTTGTACTCCCTGTACTTCACGTTGAAGACGATCAGCAACCACACGCTGGATCTCTACTGGATCTACGTCGACGGCCATGGCGGCGGTGCCCAAGGCACCGGTGCCAACAATGGCGGTAACGACAACGGCGTTGCGGACGAGTACTGGCACACTCTGGGTGGCCGCCTTGGCGGTACGCTCCCGGATGTTGCTGCCGGTCTCGACTGGAACGCTGAGGTTGCCTACCAGTTCGGCGACGGTAGTTCAGATGTCGACGCGGTGGCCTTCGAGGCGGAACTCGGCGTGACCTTCAATGCTGAGAACGCGTTCCGCGTGTATGCGCGGTTCCTCTTCGCAGAGGGTGCGGACGACGGCGACGCGGCCTACCAGACGCTGTTCCCCAACCGGCACAGCAACAGTGGCTTCCGCGCTCGTTACGGCATTGCGGATCTGATCCCGATGTCCGACGTCATCAGCATCCAGGGTGGCCTGCACTTCAGTCCGGCCGAGAACTGGACGATGGGTGCGACCGTGGTCTGGGCCGGTGTCGATGAGGGCTCGCTCGCGGGCACCAACGACGACGACGACGACTACGGCCTCGAGCTCGACTTCTGGGCCGAGCACACCTACAGCGCCAACCTGTCGTACGGCATCGGCCTGGCTTTCGTCTTCCCGGACGACGGGATCGAAGCCCTGTCCGGCACCGACGACGACACGCAGTTCATCGGTTACATCCAGGCGCGTCTTGTTTTCTAACTGAGCGTCTCGGACAACCGACCTGAAAAAAGGCCGCCCCTGTGGGCGGTCTTTTTTCATTGGTTCGCGTGCGCGGGGTTCCGTTTCTTCACGACGGAGAGAGAGGGCCTTGCTGCCTGACCGATAAGACCTTGGTGGGTGCTGAAGCCTCCTCGACTTTGCTGTTCGTGCGCGCGGGCTTACATTGGGCACCGAGGCGTCTCGGGATTTCTATAGAGAGGGCCCATGGGTAAGCGAGGTGACGAGGAACCGCCTGAAGAAGGGACAGTGGGGTACACCCCGCCGAGAGCGGGGAGTCCGTCTCGGCCGCTGGACCCCCTCCTGGGCACCAAAGTCGACGATCGCTACGAGTTGAAGCTCGTGCTCGGCAAAGGGGGCATGGGCACCGTCTACCTCGCCGCTGACACCAAGCTTGGCCGACGCGTCGCTCTCAAGCTGATGGGCGGCTCGCTGGCGACGGACCCGGAGTTCCGTTCGCGATTCGAGCGCGAGGCCGTGCTCCAGGCGAACCTGCCTCATCCCCAGATCATTCAGATCATGGACACGGGGGAGACGACCGAGGGGCCGTACATGGTCCTGGAGTACTC
>JABSRK010000121.1 GCA_013213915.1 Planctomycetota bacterium | reverse complement strand
CGGAATATCGACGGCAGGCTCCCGCTGTGCGAGGCTCGACTTGACGACATCCTTGCCCAGTGTTTCGATTTTGGAGATGGTCTCGCGATCGCGCTTCTCGGTGACGGTCTTGCGCGAAAGGATTTTGCGAGACTTCTTCTTTGGTGTGCGTTTCTTGGCCATGTCGAATGCCTGACGGGTGCCGATGGCGCGTCCCACGCGTTCCTCCATGTCCTGCTCCGCCGCCTGTACGAACAGCCCGAGCAGGGCGAGTGGCTCCCGGCCAGCCTCACCCTCGGCTCGGGCCCGCTCCCGGACCGCGAGACGCTCGAACGGACGCTGAGCACCGCATCCGCGCGCGAAAAGACCGTCCTGCACATCCTGCGCGAGGATGACTGCCCGGTGTATCCGGGGGAGCCGGCGACGCCGGTTCCGTTGACCATCAGCCTGGGTCGTCTCGCCATCAACCTGCCTCATGCCCTCCTCGACGCCGGGGGGGTGGGCCTGAAGGAGGTGCTGCCCGACCTCGATGCCGTGGGCAAGCTCGCGAGGGAGGCGTTTCACGAACGATTCTGGTACCAGCGGAGCGGCTCCCATTGGGGGTTGCATGGGGTGGTGGTCGGCCTCGGCGGTAGCGGCAAGGTGCAGGTGCATGCGCAAGGGCAGGAGGTCGATCTCGAGGTTTGGGGGCTCGCTCACGCTCTCGAACTGCTCGTTCGCCGCGGCGTGGTCCACCCGTCCCGTCGCCCGGAGGCGGCGGCCCGCATTCTCGGCTACCTTGACTATCTCCTCGGGGAGGAGGTGGCTGGCGTCCGGTTCCGGGTGCGCCTTGGTGGTGTGTGCGACCGCGAGATTCGACGGCGTCTTCTTGATTGCCTCGAAGCCGCCGCGGATCGCTACGGCGTCATGGACGTTCGGGAGTTGCTCCGCGACGAGTCGCTGGACCGATCGACCCTGCCCGTCGCCGTCCCGCTGACCTCTGACAGGAACCGTTTGCTGCTTGAAGCGCCCTTCGCCGAGCGCACCGGTCCCGGTCTGGCGCTGCCCCTGGCGGCGTTCGGTACCGCAGACCCTCGGGTGCTGCTGGAGAGGCTCCGCGATGAGACCCGACTGGGGCTGCTCACGCTGGCCCCTCGCCAGTCCGGCGACGACCTTTTCGAGGTCCAGGAGGACCTGTTCTCCTGAGCAGCGCCCTCGCGGCTGGCCGTTCCTGCCCCAACCGCCTGAACCACAGACGGTTGTCCCCCCATGGACGGGGTATCCAGACGGTCATAACCCCAGTATGCTGGGGTCCTCAACATTCCAGGGAGAGGGATGGCCGCCTCGTGTCGGGCGGGGGAACTTCGCCGGTTACGGTGGGGCCCGGCTTTCCCAGGTCCAGTCCACGCAGAGGCCTATGCACCTCAAGCGACTGATCGTCCACGGCTTCAAGTCCTTCGCCGACCGCACGGTCTTCGATTTCGAGCGGGGAGGGCTGACGTGCGTGGTGGGCCCCAACGGATGTGGCAAGTCGAACGTGTTCGAGGCCATCCGGTGGGTTCTCGGCGAGCAGCGCCCCACGAGCCTGAGGAGTCGCGAACTCACGGACGTCATCTTCAATGGCACCGTCCGTCGTCCTCCCATGGGCCTGTGCCAGGGAACCATCGTCTTCGATAACGAATCGGGGACGCTGCAGACGGACGCGACCGAGGTCGAGGTCACGCGGCGCGTCTTCCGTTCCGGCGAGACCGACTATCTCGTCAATGGCTCGCCGGTGCGGCTGAAGGACATTCGCGACTTGTTCGCGGGGACCGGGCTCGGCGCTGGTGGTTACGCGTTCATGGAGCAAGGCCGTATCGACCAGGTCCTCGCTTCGAACGCTGTCGAGCGCCGGAGGGTATTCGAGGAGGCGGCGGGGATCAGCCGCTTCCGCTCGCGTAAGCGCGAGGCGGTGCTGAAGCTGAACCGGGTCGAGGACAATCTGACGCGTCTCCACGACATCGTCGAGGAGATCAACCGTCAGATCCGATCGCTGAAGATTCACGCCGGCAAGGCGCGCAATCACCGCCAGATGACCGAGCGAGTGCGCGACCTGCAGCTCAGTTACAGCGTGCATCGCTTCGATGCGATCAAGGCGGAACAGGAGTGTCTGCAGGGTGAGTTGCAGGACGTGGAGTCCGCGCGCGATCAGCGCAACAGCGAACGCGAGGACCTGCGCGCGCGCATGCGCGAGGTCGAGGGCGATCTCGAGACGCTCATGGAACGGGTCGGCGGTTTCCGTACGCGGTACGCCGAAGTCGCTGGCAAGATCGCGACTTGCAAGGAGAAGATCGGTCTGCAGACCGGCTACGTCGATGAGGTCGCGCAGCGAGTGCAGGTGAAGACGGAGGAGATCTCGTCGCTACGCGTGTCGCTGGCGACGTTTGAGGAGGAGCGTGTCGTTGCGCTGCGCGAGCGTGAAGCGCTCGAGCGTGATCGGGAGCGGATCGACGGTGAGTTCAGGCGCCTCGATCGCGAGGCGGCGACGTCGCGGGAGAAAGGTGAAGCGCTCGCGCAAGCGCGTCAGGCCGCGCACGCCTACCTCAGAGACCTGGAGCAGCGCGAGGCGGCGCACGATCAGAGTATGGCCCGCCTTGAGGCCGAGCAGGAGCACCTCGGCGACGGAATGGCGCGCAACAAGGCGTCACGGGGGCGTATCGAGTGTGAGAGTGAGGGCTTACGTTCGAGCCTGGAGGAGCGTACGGGGCGCCAGGACACGCAGACTTCGGTGCTCGAGGAGCGCCGGATCGCGCTGACCGAAGAGGAGCGTCGTGCGGAGGAACTCGAGCAGGAATACGCCGCGGCCATCGAGGAGCTGCGGGGTTACGAGGCGGAGCTGGACCGTGCTCGCGCGCGCGCGGACGTCGTGCAGGGGACTCTCGCGAAGGGCGAGGGCCTGGACGAAGGAACCCGTGCGTTGCTCGAAGAGCACCGGTCGCGTCCGAAGTTCCTCGCCGGATTCCGTGGATTGCTCCTCGACCTCATCGAGGTGGACCTGGACCACGCGCCGGCGATCCAGGCCGCCTTGGGTGACGCGTCGGAAGCGTTGGTCGTAGCTACAACGGACGAGGCCCTTGAAGGCCTGCGCTGGCTGCGCCACAAGGACCTCGGCGGGGCGCGCTTCCTGCCTCTCGATCGCTTCGCGGATGTCCGTGCGTCTGCGGCGCCCGGAGTCCGCGCGAAGGACGACGGTCTGGCGCCCGTCCTGGCGGCTTTGGTGGGCGGTCTGGAGATCGTCGACGAGAGCGCTTTCGAACGCGCGCTGACCGGTGGTACGGATGGGCCGCTCGTGGTCACGGCTGACGGGGACGTCGTCAAGGATGGACGCCTTATCACGTCGGCCGTGCGCGGAAGAGGCGCCCGTGGTCTGATCGTGCTACAGGCGGAGTTGCAGGATATCGAGCGACGGTTGCCGGGTCTCGAAGAGACGCGCGATCGATCGCGGGAGGCGCTCGGCGCGCTGCGGACGGCGCGGGACGCATCGCGGGACAAGATCAAGGAGTTGTCCGTCGTCCTCGTCAACGAGGAAGGGGAGGCCGCCCGTCTCGATCAGGAGATCGTGCGCGTCGTCCGCGACCTCGATCGTCTGAAGGACATGTCCGAGCAGCTCGTCGAGGAAGGCGCGCTGATCGATCGCAAGCGCGGCGAATCGAAGGCCGCGTTGATCGAAGTTCATGATGCGAAGGCAGCGGTTGCCGAGGACACGGAGCAGGCGGCGCGCGAGGTCGAAGCCCATGACCTGCGGCTCGAGGAGCATGCGCGGGAGCGTGATCGCGACGCTCGGGAACTGGAGGAGATGCGTATCGACTCGGCCAAGGTGGCCGAGCGGTTGGACGCGCTCTCCGCGAAGGACGCCCACTTCAGCGGATCCATCGACGAGACCAGGCGCCGCCTGGAGACGGACGAGAAGGACGTAATCGAATTCGAGCGGAACCGCGAGGAGACCGCGCGCGGAATGAACGACGAGCGCGCCTCCCTGGGGAAGCTGCAGCAGGAATCAGAGCAGATCTCAGAGTCTCTGGGTGAACGCGAACGTGCTGCCGACGAGGTTCGAGATCGGCTGCGTGAGACCGCCGAGGCGCTCGACTCCGCGGAGCGTGAGATCAACACATTGACGGAGCGTCTCTCGTCGTTCCGTGGCCGCGAGGGTGAGCTCAAGGCCGCGATGGAAGGTCTGCTCGAGCGCTCGCGAGACGAGCTTGCCCTCGACCTGCTGACCGACGAACTTCCGGATGTGGCCCCGCCGAAGACGGAGGATGGGGAGGAGATCGACTGGAGGGGGATCGAGCACGAGATCCGCCAACTACGCGACCGCATCGCCCGCCTGGGCAACGTGAATCTGGCCGCGGTTGAGGAACTGGAGGAGGCTGAGGGTCGCGCCGGCTTCATCTTCCGGGAACGTGACGACCTGCTCGACGCGCGCGACCAGCTCAAGAAGGTCTTGAAGGAGATCGAGACGCAGTCGACGCAGATGTTCGTCGATACGTTCGAGGCGGTCAGCGAGCACTTCTCTTCGATCTTCCGACGCTTGTTTGGTGGTGGAAAGGCAGAGATCTTCTTTGAGGACCCCGCGTGCCCGCTGGAATCAGGGATCGAGATCAAGGCGCGGCCGCCCGGGAAGGAATTCCGCAGCATCACGTTGCTTTCCGGCGGAGAGCGCACCATGACCGCCGTCGCGCTCCTGTTCGCGATCTTCCGGGCGCATCCGGCGCCGTGTGCGTTCCTGGATGAGGTCGATGCTGCGCTTGATGAGGACAACACCGAGCGCTTCTGCCTCATGCTCGAGGATTTCACCGCCGAGAGTCAGTTTGTCGTCGTGACGCACTCCAAGCGCACGATGGAGAAGGCGACCTTGTTGTATGGCGTGACCATGCCCGAGCGTGGGGTCAGCCGCCGTGTGGCCGTGCAGCTCGAGCAGCTGAACGCGGAAGGCCAGATCGCCGACCTCGCGAGCCTGAACAAGCAGGCGCGGGCCGAAGCCTCTGCGGAGGCCGCCTTCTCGGAGTTGGAGGCGACCTCGGCCGAGGACGCCGCGTTGGTCGCCGAGACCGCGGTGCTTGACGACCCATCGCCTGCTCCGCGGGTTCTTGAGGCCCCGGCCATGGCGCGCAGGTCACCGCAGGTGAGTCCGCCGGCCGAAGCCGAAGAATCCTGAGAACCGGCGCGCTGGGCGCTTGCCCCGATACAGGTCGACGCCTTGATCTGGCCGATAGAAGGCGCTGATGCGTCTCTTGATTCTCACCGTCGTGACCATGGGTGGGCTCGCCCTGGTGATGGAGTTCGTGCTCGTCGACACCGCGCGCCTCGCCAAGGAGACTGAGCAGGGCTCTGCCCAGATCACATTCCCCGGTACGAGCGGATTGCCGTGGAACGTGAAGCCGAGGCCGACCTTCGGGAGCCTGCCGGCGCTCTCTGGCAAGGACGAGGTTCGCGCCGGTCAACTCTGGCGGTCACAGCAGCGGATGGGTGACCCCCGTGCCAGGCGTGCTGTCCTCAGAGCTATCGTCGAGTTGGAGTCGTCCTACCGCCTGACTGCTCGGCATGCGCTGCAGAGGCTCGATCGCGTGCGCGGCTCCAAGCAGCCGATAAAGTCGGAACGCAGTCGGTAGGATCGCGACCTCGGAACTCGATCATGGATCAACCGCTTGCCGACCGTGGGTGCGTTCCCTGCCGGGGCGGGGTCCCGCCGCTCGCGCCTGAAGAGGTCGAACGCCTCCTCGCCGAACTGAACGGAGGGACGGGGCCGTGGGAGGCCCGCGATGCCCACCACATCACCCGTACCTGGACGTTCCCGGACTTCATGTCAGCCCTGGACTTCACCAACGCGGTCGGCGCCGAGGCGGAGGAGCAGGGGCACCACCCCGACATCCACCTCACCTGGGGGCGGGTCCGCATCGACATCTGGACGCACAAGATCGACGGACTCACAGAGTCCGACTTCGTCCTCGCTGCGCGCATCGAGAGGATCGCGAAACGAATGCGCACATAGACCCCTGGGTTGGCGGCAACGGAGCGTCGCGCCCGGTGCCGCTCAGCATCGGCCGTGGCGCGGTTGGTGTACCGTTGTGGCGACCATGTCCGTGGACAAGGAGACGATCAAGGGCTGGCTCGCGTCCGGGGAGACGCTGCGCGAGCGGGACCTGTCGGGCTGCGATCTGCGTGAGCTCGATCTGACCGGGCGTGACCTCGAAGGGTCCGACTTGCGGGGTGCGCTGTTCTGCCGCGCGACGTTGTCACAGTGCCGCTTCCGCGGATCGGAGATCGATGGAGCCAGCTTCGAACTGGCGGTTCTGCAGGGAGCGGATCTCGCGGGAGTGCGTGGGACGGGCACGCGCTTTGCCCACGCGTTTCTCGAACGTGCGCTGCTCGACGATGCGCAGCTGCCGGGAGCCGATTTCGAAGGGGCGGGCCTGCAGGGAGCGCGATTGACGGGCGCCCATCTCGTCGGAGCGCGGATGCGTATGGCCGATCTCAGCCACGCGGATCTCACCCGCGCCGACCTCGAACGCGTGGATCTCGGTAACGCGATCCTGTCCGGTGTCGTTCTCGAGGGGACCCGTCTCGTGGCCGCTGATCTCTCGGCGGCGGACCTGACACGTGCGCGGTTGATCGAGGTCGAGGCGTCCGGTGCAAATTTCATGTCCGCGATGTTCGAAGACGCCGAGCTTTCGCGGTGCGACCTGACGGATGCCGACCTGCGCGGCGCCGGTCTCACGGCGGCGGGGCTGCCCACGTGCGTTGTCATCGGAGCGCAGTTCGAGAAGCCGGGCACGCCGTCGGAATAGTGGTTCTTTCAGAATTCGCGGCGATGGTATCCTCGGGTGTCGCCGTGATTTCACCATCGCGCGAACGCTGTTCCTGGCGAACTCCAGATGTCGATGCTGCCCAATCTACCGACGGTGTTGCTGCCCCTGATCCTGTGCACGTTCAGTGCGGGACAGACGCTGCGCGTCTACCACATCGATGTGGACCAGGGTTCGGCGTCGTTGATCATCGGCCCGACCGGTACGACGTGCCTCGTGGACTCCGGACCGCCGGGCCAGGGCTCGTCCGCCGTGGTCCCGCTTCTCATGAGCCAGGGCATCTCGTTTCTCGACTACGTGGTGGTCACGCACTACCACAGTGATCACTGGGCCGGGATCCCGGAGATCGCGGCGGTCGGGATCGGCATCGGTGTTGCCTACGACCGCGGTACGGTGAACCAACCCGGAGGTATCTCGAGCTACCTGAACGCCGTGAGCGGCGTCCGCACCACGATCACGCCCGGGACAGTGATTGACCTGGGCGGGAGCGCGAGCCTGACGTGCGTCGTGGTGAACGGACAGATGCCGGGCGGGGTGTACGCCAATCCAGGGTGGGGCGGACAAGAGGAGAACAGCCGCTCCGTCGGGCTGAGGTTGTCGTACGGCGGTTTCGACGAGGCGATCTGCGGAGATCTCTGTGGGGGTGGGAACGGGTCGACTGACGTGGAGACGGCGGCGGCTTCCGTCATGGGCGACGTGGATGTCATGGTCCTCAGCCACCACGGATCGAACACGTCGACGAATCAGGCGTGGGTCAGTGGTCTCGATGCGGAGGTTGGCGTCGTCTCGTGCGGGAACAACAATCCGTACGGTCATCCTCATTGGGAGCCAGTCCAGAGGTTCCTCGGGAACCCGAACGCGGTCGGGCTCTATCGGTTGAACACAGGCTCCTCGACGCCGGGCGGGGTCACAGTGAACGGAACGCTTCTCGTCGAGACGGACGGCAACACATACACCGTGTCCGGCGGACAGGTGGCGAGTCTGGTCTTGAACGTGGACTCTGGAGGCTTCGTCCCCGGGAGCACCCCGTTCTTGCCCGGAGACATCATCGTCTCCGAGTACATGAACAACCCGGCGGTGGTTCCGGACTCAAGCGGCGAGTGGATCGAGTTGTTCAACACGACGGCCGCGGCGGTGAACCTGCTGGGGTTCGTTATTCGAGACCAGGACACGGATTGCTTCACTCTGCCGTCACTCGCCATCCCTCCGCGCGATCGACTCGTGCTCGCGGTCAACGGGAACACCAGCCAGAACGGCGGGGTCACTGCGGATTACGTCTGGCCCTCGGGTTCCTTCTTCATCGCCAACGGCTCGGATGAGATCGAGGTCCTCGACGCCACCGGGCAGATGCTCGACTCGGTGGTCTACGACAACGGCCTGACCTTCCCCGACCCGACCGGCGCCTCGGTCGAACGTATAGATCTGAAGGCGCTGCCTTATGCATTCAACTTCGCAGAAGCGACCACGACTTTCGGCGCCGGCGACCACGGCACCCCTGGATTCACGAACAGCACGGACGCGACGGAGCCGTGGATTTCGCTGACGCCCGGCGGAAACTTCGGCATCGGGACGCAGGCCACACTGACCATCAGCGCGGGCCTCTCTCTTGGCGGACGCGCGTACGGGCTCTCCATCAGCGAGTGCGGCGCACCGGGCATCGAACTGGTGCCATCCGGGCGCGTCGTCGACCTCTGCCCGACTCCGCTGTTCAACCTGGTCGCGCAAAACCCCAATCTTCCAGGGTTGCTCTCAGGGTTCCAGGCGTCGCTGAACATCTTCGGCTTCGCCACCGCGACGATCAATGTTCCGTCGACCCCGTCATTCGTCGGGTCGACGTTCTTCATCAGCGGCGTGGTCTTCGACTCCAGCGCGGCGAATGGCATGCGGGTGATCGATAACGTCATCGCGACCGTGAACTGACGCGTGCCCGATCCAACCGAACGCAATCTCAAGACCGTTATCGAGTACGACGGAACTGCGTACGTGGGCTGGGAGCGTCAGAAGAACGGGCTCGGTATCCAGGAAGTGCTGGAAGAAGCCGTCCACACCATCACGCGTGAGCGCGTCGTCATCGAGGGATCTGGACGTACCGACGCGGGAGTGCACGCGCTGGGCCAGGTCGCGTCGTTCCGCATCGAGAAGGACATCCACGTCGGGAAGCTGCGCCTCGGGCTCAACGCTGTCCTGCCTCCTGACATCGCTGTGCTCTCGATCGAGGAGGTGGCTGCGGACTTTCACGCGCGACGGAGCGCGAAGAGCAAGCGATATCGCTATACGATTCTCAACGCGCCCGCGCGGCGTCCGCACGCGAGGCACGTGAGCTATCACTTTCCGCAGGCGCTCGATCACGAGGCGATGGGCAAGGCCGCGCACCACCTCGTCGGCGAGCATGACTTCACCGCGTTCGCACGCGAGGCGGACCAGAAGAAGACCTGCGTTCGCACCATCCTCGAGGCACAGGTCGTGAGGGATGGTTCGTTTCTCCACGTGGACGTCGTGGGGACCGGGTTCCTCTACAACATGGTCCGGATCATCACCGGCACGCTCATCGAGGTCGGGGTGGGCAAGCGCGGCGCCGAAACCGTGCCGGCGTTGCTCCGATCGAAGCAACGCGAGGAGACCGGCTACACGGTGCCCGCGCACGGACTTGCGCTCGTACACGTGGGGTATTGACTGGTCGGCTGCCACCGGGGCCCAGAACGGGCGGATGGATATAATGGGCCTTGCAAGGAGAGAAGCTCTTGGAAATCACGATCACCGGGCGGCATCAGGACGTCGAGGAGCCCGCGCGCGAGTACCTGAAGGAGAGACTCGGGCGGCTTGCCCGGCTTTTTGAGCGTCTGACGGAGGTGCACGCCATCCTCGGCCATGAGCATGGGGAGTACACCGTCGAGCTGACGGCCACGGCGCCT
>JABSRK010000120.1 GCA_013213915.1 Planctomycetota bacterium | reverse complement strand
CTCCGGCTTCGCGTCCACCGACGACTCGGAGCACGGATTCGCATGGGTCGTGGGGGTCGGGATCAACCACACCGAAATCTACGGCGACGTGTACCTGCTGCGGGACTTCATGGTCATCGCCGCGCTCATCGTCACGGGAATGGTCATCCTGCTGGCGGCCGTGTTCAGCCACCGCATCACCGAGCCGATCACGCGGCTCATCGGTTACACAGAGAAGCTGGCCCGCGGCAACCTGGGGGCGCGGGTCGATATCCGCACCAATGACGAGATCGCCGTCCTCGCCGACTCGTTCAACAAGATGGCCGAGGACCTCGGGGAGAGCAATCGGCGCCTCATCAAGGCCGAGAAAGACGCAGCGTGGCAGGAGATGGCGCGACAGGTCGCGCACGAAATCAAGAACCCCCTGACGCCGATCATGCTGTCGGCGCAGCAGCTCCGGAAGGCGCATGAGGACCGTCACCCGGAGTTCGACGAGATCCTCTCCGCCTCGGTGAAGACCATCATCGACCAGTGCGAGGGCCTCCGCCGCATCGCGTCGGACTTCGCGGCGTACGCGCGTTTCCCAGACCGCAAGATCGCTCCGCACGATGTGGCCGAATTGGTCTCGGGAGCCGTCGACATGTACCGGGGACGCGTCCAGACCGATGTCTCCGTGACATGCGAGGTGAAGACGCCCGAAGGGACCAAGATCCTCGTGGACAAGGACGAGGTCGGGCGCGTGTTCCTCAACCTCTTCAACAACGCCATGGAGGCCATGGACGATGGTGGCCGGCTCTTCGTCGAGGCAAAGCTCGGCGAGGACAATGGAAAATCCGTCGTGGAGATCCAGGTGGCGGACACGGGTCGCGGCATCCCCGACGCCGACCGCGCGCGCCTGTTCGAGCCGTACTTCAGCACACGTACGGGCGGAACCGGACTCGGTCTCGCCATCTGCCAACGGATCATCCTCGAATACGGCGGGAAGATCGGTGCCCGCAGCAAAGTCGGCGAAGGCACCACGTTCACGATCACCCTACCCTTGGCGCCGGAGGGGAAGCAGGAGGACTGACGACGCGTCTCCGGTCCTTCGCGCACCCTCCAGCGCGGGACTTAGCGTACGTGCGTGATCCCGTTCTCTTGCGCGTTCCTCTTTCCCCTGTGTCTGGCCATGGCGTGCGGTCCGGGCGTCGCACTCATGGTGGCATGCGTGGGCGTTCTGATCGCGTGCCTTCGCTTCCGCGTCAACCGGATGGCCGCAGTCGCCGTCATCGCCGGCAGCGCGCTCTTCGCTGCCAGGCTGCCGTCTCTCGACCCGCCATGGACGGCGACGCCAGCGCCCCGCGCGGCGGTTGTCGTCGGGCATCCTCGTCCCCATCGAGAGCGGACCCTGGATCGCCGTGCCGGGCGCGAGCGAGGGGCCGCTTCCGGGGTCGCAGATCCGTGCGCTCGGACGCCTGGGCCCCAGCGGCCGCGTGGTTCGCGTCGGGGCGGCCCCGGGCCTCGTCGTGACGCGACCGCCCGGCACGCTCCATCCCCCGGCGCTCGTCGAGCGGGCACGTCGGGGGGCGCGGGCACGCCTGGCGGCGGGTTTGCGCCCGGAAACGGCCGCCACCCTGCGTGCTCTCATCCTCGGGGATCGCCTACCCGCCGCTGAACGGGAGCGCCTGGCCCGAACCGGAGCCCTCCACTTCTTCGCTGTCTCGGGGCTGCACCTGGCCCTGCTCGCGGCGGCCCTGATCCGCTTGTTCGGTCCGCGGGCCTCCTTTCTGTTGCCACCTCTCGTGGTGTACGCCGCCATCAGCGGATTCCGCACCCCCATCGGCCGAGCCCTGCTCATGGTCGCGAGCGTGGTCGGCGCGCGTGCGTTCCGGCGTCCACACCGGGCTCTCCACCAGGTGCTGCTCGCGGCGACCGTCATCCTGGCGATGCACCCGCGTTCACTCACGACGCCCGGGTTCCTGCTGTCGTTCAGCGCCTACGCGGGCATCGTCGGCATCGCGGTTCCAGTGCTCGCGCGACGACGACACGATCCGCTGCGTCCGCTGGAGACGGGTCTCGGCGCGACGCGACGCTGGCGTGACCACTGCGTCACCATCCTGTGGATCTCGGCCGCCGCTCTCGCCGCGAGCCTCCCCGCCACTGTCCTTCTGTTTCACCGCGCGACCCCGGGAGCCCTTCCAGCAAGTCTGCTGGTGGGCCCCCTCGTCCCCGCCCTGCTCGTGTCAGCGGCCTTCCTTCTGGCATGGCCTGGGCTCGCCCCTGCACGGTGGGTCGCCGAAGGATGCGCCTCGACGCTTGAAGCCGCGGTGGAGCTCATCGATGCGATTCCCGGGGCCTCCTTCGACCTGGCCCGGCCGCACCCGGTCGCGGTCGCCACCTACGGACTCGTGCTGCTGCTCGCAGCCCGCCGGCTGCGCGGTGGAGGCCGCGTGACCGGCCCCGCGGTCGCGGTCCTGCTCGCGGCCCTGCCCCTCGGTTTCCCGAGCGGACCAGCGCCGGGGTTCGACCTCCTTCCGGCAGGGCGCGGCTCCGCCCTGCTCTTCACCGGCGCCGACGGACACGTGCTCATCGACACCGGACCGCGCGAGGCGCGGATCGCCGACCGGTTGCTGGCGCTCGGAGTCGATCGGCTGGAGCACCTGATCATCACCCACGACCACGAGGATCACGCGGGAGGGCGGGCGCGGATCGTCGAGCGACTGACGGTTGCAAGCGTCAGCGACGCGCCCGCGCCCCGCTCGCTCGAATACCTCTGGCCATCGGGCGAAACCGCGGGACTCGGGGCCAATGACCGCAGCATCGTGCTACGCGTCACGGGACAACGTCATCGGCTCCTGGCCACCGGCGACATCGAGACGCGTGGGCTTCGTGCCCTGCTCGAACAAGCGTCCGCCCTCGACGCCGACGTTCTGTTGCTGCCGCATCACGGGGCACGAAACGACGCCCTTGCGGACCTCTTGCTGCGCGCCGCGCCGGACCACGCGTGGGTCTCGGCCCGGCCGGGCTTCGCGAACGAGGCGTCCATGCTAGCCGTGGGGTGGGCCGGCGTCACCCTCGCCGCGACCTGGGCCGACAGGCGAGGTTGCCGACTTCGCGACGGGCCGGTTCCCTGATCTAGCGGGCATGCAGGGCCTGCATGGTCTTTTCCACGGTTGCCAGGTCCCCGACGATGACCAGGCAGTGGTAAGCGTAGTCACCCGGCGCGATCCCCTTCTCCGGTCGCCGAATCCGGAACACGCAGTTCCACTTGGTCACCTTCTCCCGTTCAAACCGGAAGCGACCGTAGCCTGCCTGCTCGTAACCCTTCGAGGGCTGGTCGGGCGAGTAGACACCCATCGCGTGGGAGCCGGCGGCCGTGGCGAGGACGACCGGCCAGGCCTGTTCTCCGGGCCCGTCGGAGAGGGGTTCCAGCTTTCCCGAGCCGGGATTGAATTTCCAGAACTTCTGGAACTCGGCAGGCATGTATCCGGTAACTGCCTCGAACTGGGCATAGCGGTGCTTTTCCCCTTCTGGCACGGTAAACGTCACGTCGTACTGGATCACGTGCGGCAGGTCCGGCAGACCGATGGTGACTCTCTTGCTGACCCGGTGAGCCGAGCGCGGGTGGCTGTTCTTGGCCAGGTTCCCTGCCGAGCGCTGGCCGGGCTTGAGCCAGAAGGCCATCTCCGTTGTCGTCTCCAGCCGGTTTCCGCTGGCAGTGATTCGCAGCAGCCGGCTGGTGGAGGTCGGGCCCCGGCCGTCGGCGCTGGAGCCGGCCTCGGTCGGGTTGAATGTCTCGGGCGTAAACCGTGAGCCAAGGTCGAAGTTGGCAGCCGACTGGAGCTGGCGGCCGTGATCGAAGCTGTTGATCATCTCCTTGCCGTTCCACGTCAGCGAGTGGATCGCCCCGGCAACCCGCGAGGTAGTGGTAATCACGATTTCAGATTTACCGGCCGGTGCGCGAATGACGGCATCGCCGGATACGGCCTGCTGGGCCGCGAGCGGCATCGCCGCTGGCAGCAGGCAGCAGAGGCAAACCAAGGGCCACAGTCGGCATGTTTTCATGGGCATCTCCAGCCGGCAGAAGGAGGGTGCAAGGCTCCATTATAAGGAGGCCTACCATGGCCCACTGGGCGCGACCGTCGCCGACCAACAGAAGAACCGGGCAAGACCCAGGATGGTCCTACCCGGCTTCAGTTCCAGGCTGGAATGCCGTCGGCGGGCTAACGCTTGCTGAACTGGAACGCGCGACGAGCGCCGCGGAGGCCGTACTTCTTGCGCTCGACGACGCGGGAGTCCCGGGTAAGTTGGCCCGCCTTACGAAGCACGTCGTAGTGCGCCTCGTGATCGATCTTGCAGAGCGCCCGGGCGACCCCGAGGGCGACCGCTTCCGACTGACCCGTCTTGCCACCACCGGTCGCGTTGACGATGACGTCGAAGCCTTCTGCCTTCTCCACAACCTGGAGCGGCCGGAGCGCGGCGATCACCCAGTGGTGACACGGGAAGTAGTCCTTGACGTCGCGGCCGTTCACAACCATCGACCCGCTGCCCGGGCGCATGCGCACGCGGGCCACCGCGGCCTTCCGCCGGCCAAGCCCGTAAGTGTAGTTGCTTTCGGTCCCTTCCATCGCTTCCTCAGAGTTGTCAGAGGGTGATCGTCTCGGGGTTCTGCGCCGTGTGCGGGTGTTCCCCGCCGGCGTAGACCTTCAGCTTCGCGAACATACGACGACCGAGCTTGGTCTTCGGCAGCATCCGTCGCACAGCGAGCTTGATGATGCGCTCGGGATGACGCTCAAGCACGCGCTCGTACGGCTCCTCGACCAGGTTCCCGACATAGCCGGTGTGGTGACGGTAGACCTTCGACTCCGCCTTCCGCCCGGTGACCCGCACCTTCTCGCAATTGGTGATCACGATGTGGTCACCCGTGTCGATGTGGGGTGTCCACGTCGGCCGGTGCTTGCCCATGAGCCGACATGCACATTCGACTGCGAGGCGCCCGAGCACCTGGCCGTCAGCGTCGATATGCACCCAACGCTGGGCAACGTCACCGGGTTTGGCGTGGTAGGTCGTCTTCATGACGCATCTTCGCTTGTCCCTTCAGCTTGCGAAGGGAGCAGGACTATACCACCGCAAAATGGTGAATCAACGACCCGTGGAGACACCCCTCAGTGCGCCCTAACTCCCCCCAAGGGAGAGTGTTCGACGCCGCTCTAACTGTCCCTGAGGGGTAGCAGGAGCCAGCCTCCCAGGTCCCGGCTCCAGAGCCACTGGCGCTCGGAGTCAGCCCTCGGCAGGTCGTCGAGTCGAACCAGCAGCCACGACGGCCGGATCGGCGCGAAGTGTCCCAGGAGCTTTCCGACGTGCAGTTGGACCTCCGCTGGAAGGTCCGCCGGCGCCCCCAAACCGGCGTCCACGAGGTGCTCGCCGAGAGGCTCCAGTCGACGCGTGATCCTGCCTCCGCTCACCTGCCATGCAGCGGAGACCCGAGCGGCTCGGATACCCAGCGGATCGGCCACGTCGGCCCGTGGCGCGATCGTGAATCCTCCGTCCGACGCCGCGTCCTGTGTCACCGAGACGGGGAGAGCCGCCACGCGGTCCACGCGCACCACGAACTTGTGCTCGAACCGGTCGAGGAGGACGGACTCGAGGACCATCGCGTCCCCGGCGCGCCCGCGGATGACCTGGCGGGGCGTGAACGGTGACCGGTACACCGTGAGATCTGCGTCCTCCGCGAACCGCAGGTCGCGCTCCTCCTCGCTCATGGAGGCGAAGCAGAGAAACTGGCGCGACGCGACGCGGGGCTCGTCGCCCCCATCGGCCACCATGATGGTGATGGCGTGCGTGTAGACCTGGTTGTCCCGCAGGAAGATGTCGCCGAGCACGTGCCACGCGAGGCCCGCGATGACCACGACGACGAAACCCACGGATACGAGGTAGACGCCGAGTGACTTTCCTGAATCGAGCAGGAGCGGCAGCAAGAAGGCGAGCAGGAAGGCACAGTGGTAGATGACCGCAAACAGCAGGAGCGCGGACAGGTCCATCTCCTGCCAGTCCGGCGGCGCGAACGTGCGCGTCAGCCCGTCATCGAGGGCTGTCGAGCGGTACGGGGCCACGGGTGCTTCCGGCGACGGGTCGTCCGAACGCTCCAACTTGCCTCCGAGCGCAACCCACCGGTCGATCACCCGCCGCGCTTCGGCCGACGCGGTCTCCCAGCGCGACTTGGGGCAGACCATGAAGTCGTACGCCTCGAGGGCGCCGTGAGCGGGGGGTAACGCGCTCACCCCCAGGGCCACCACCACGCTCTGCGGACGGGTCATCTCCTCTGGCGCCTCTCCCTCCCCCAGCCAACCGACGAGGATGTGGTCGTCCGCGACAAGCGTCACGGGCAACGGCCGCATGTCCGTGCGCTCGCCCATCTCGATGGTGAGCTGGCGGGCACCTTCGTCGATAGCCACCAGCACCTCGTGCGCCGCTCCGTCGCGCGGGACGCGCACGGCGTCGAGACCAGCCGAGACGAGCGCATCGCCTCCAGCGCCTTCGAATGTGATGCGCAGCGGGGTCCGCAAGCCGGCGCGCGCAAACCCACCGGCCAGGCTCTCCACGCGCACGTCCCTCTGCTCCGCGCCGGCGGAGAGGGAGGGCGCGGTGACGGCGGGCTCCGTCCACGCTCCGAGCCCGGCGATGACGAGCAGAGCGGCCACCGCCGCCCCGCCTTGACGTCGGCGCAGGCCGGGCAGCGCCGCCACTGCCCACGTCGTCCCCATGAGCGCGAGGAACGGCCACAGCGGCTCTGGCACCTGCCGTAGGATCCCGATGCGGTGCAGCCAGTGCCACGGAGAGACCGTCACGATCCAGACCGGCGGCGCGCGACCGACGGACTCCAGGTACAACGCCACGCCGGGGAGCGCAAACAGCAGCACACCACCCAGCAACGCACATGCGCGACCGACCGCACGTCCGCCCGTCAAGCGGGCGACGAGAACGGGAAAGCCGATGGCCGTCGTAGTCAACGCGCCGACGCGGACCAGTCCGGAGGCGCTCACGCCGCTGATATATGCCGTGAACACGAGCGGGATGGCCGCGAACAGCAATACGTACCCGCCGAGGGCGATCCACGGCCATAGCCGCTGCCCGACATGGTCACGCCGCAAGAAATGAGGCAGCACGAAGAAGGCAAACAGGATCAGGAACGCCGCATACACGACGAGGCTGGTCCCCCGATCCAGCACGGCAATCAGGGGCGCATCGCCCCCCGACTGCAGCAAGGGCAGCAGGGTGAAGGCGAGCGAGGAGCCCACGAAAACAAGGATGAGCCGGGTGATCAGCCCGTTCATGGCGAAACTGTAGCAAGGACAGCGTGGGGATCAGCCTTGGTGCCCCGCCTACCGTGAGGCCAGCTTCACTTCGGGGCGTTCGAAACGCAGATCCACGAGCTCCACCCCGACCAGTCCCGGGTACCGACGCTGGACCCGGGCCAGGTGGTCCAACTTGGTCTCCGCGGGGATCTCGGTGATGCCTTCCGCCGACCGGGGTGACCGCCCCCACAGGACCTCGACACCCGTGTCGAGCACGAGGCGGATGTCGCTGTCCCCCACGTTGCGCTTCTTCCCCCTGCGACCGACCTTGACCTCGTCGATGCGGTGGTTGTCGAGCGCAGGATGACCACCCACACGGTCGATTTCTTCTATCACGCCTATGGCTTCCTGAACGGCGCAGCCGTCCTTGAAGCGGTTGCCTGGCGTGGGCACGGACGTGAGCCGCGAGCCCGGAGTCTTGATCCAGGGAATGTGCGGCGGACCGAGCTTGGTGTACTCCTCGACGACGACCCCCTCACCGTCCACCGCGAGACGCTCCGAGGGGACGCTCGCCACTCGCACCACGCCGAGGGGACGGCGCAACTCGACATGGATGGAGAGGGCGTTCGGAAACCGCCGGACCATCTTCTTCACCCGACGCACCCAGGCCTGCCGCTCGAGGTTGGCACGGACCACCGCGGGCAACTCGGGATCGAAGATGGAGCGCGGCCGGTCGAGGATCGTGGCCCCGCGGATCAGCCGACCGAAGTCCCCACCGAGACGTCCTGGATCACCCTCGACGTCGATCTGCCGCGGCGATACCTGGAAACGCAAGGAGGCCGCCACCCGTTCCTTGACCATATCGACCAGGAGGAACAGGAGCAGCCCGGCAATCACGGTGAGGAGGGCGGCGGCAACACCGCCCCTTGCGGCCGGTGCTCGCGTCATGCGGCGTCAGTGAGTCGCGGACAGACCGCGCGCGTTCAACCGACCTTGGCGCCGCCCGCCTGCGCGAACTTCTTCTGCTGCTGGTCGCGCATCGCGCGGTTGCTCACCTCGAAGTCCTCGACGAACAGTGAAATCGTCTCGAACATGCTACGGACGACTTCCCGATCGAGAGTGATCATGTTCTCGCCGCGCGCCAACTCCATCTCGTGGTTCATCAGTCCCAGGAGGACCCGCACCGGGTGCAGACGACGATCAACGAACTTGCCCATTTCCATATCGGTACTCCCCAATCCCCCCGCGTCGTTTCATGAGCGGGAAGGCCTACAAAAGCGGTCTTCGGTGGCACGCCATCACGCGCGAGTTCCCGCTGCTACTAGAGCCGGGAATCCGCCGACTGCCGGGGCACAGCCTACCCAGCCCCTATCTAACATGCAACAGGACCAAGGGGCCCCGAACCTCAACGACCCTGCATATGGTGGGCTGTTGATGTGGAGAGGAGAAGAGCGCCCGCAGCCGCTCTGGCTCACCAGGTGCGCACCTCCCGCTCGATCTGAAGTCCGGAGCGCGCGAGGACGCGCTGCTCGGCCTCCTGAAGCAGCCAGAGCACGTCCGCTGCCTTCGCGTCATCGACGTTCTCGACGAAATTGGCATGGATCGGAGAGATGCGCGCCCCGCCCCGCGAGAGGCCCTTGAGGCCCGCGAGATCGAGCAGAACTCCCGCGGTCTTTTCGGGCGCGGGCGGGTTCTTGAACATGCAGCCGAAATTCCAGGTGCGCGTGGGCTGGGCCTCGTTCCTCTCCTTCAAGTAGCAACCGACCGTGCGCCTGAGCTCGCTCGTGTCGTCCACCGGCCACAGGCGCAGGGTGGCACCGCAGATGACGGCACCCTCGGGCAACCGGGCGTGGCGATAATCGAACGCAAGGTCGTCGGGGGACAGCTCCGCGGCGGAACCATCCGCAAGCCGCACCGAGACCCGCTCGACAGAGTCGCAGATCTCGCCGTGTCGCGTGCCCGCGTTCATGGCCACGGCCCCACCGACCTGCCCTGGAACCCCCGCCAGGACATGGACGCCCGCCAAGCCCGCACGGCTGCACAGCGCGACCAGACGCGGCGTCGGCAGACCGGCACCGACATGCACCCGGTCACCGGCGACCTCGAACCCGTCCAGGGCCTTCGGGTGAACAATGACGTCGTCCAGGACCCCATCCGGCGGCAGGACGTTGCTGCCACCGCCGAGAACACGCCACGGACGGCCCTCCGCCGTCAGGGCACGGAGAAGGGCCCCCACCTCGTCGGCCGTCTGCGGCACGACGAGGTGACGCGCCCGTCCGCCCACGCGGACGGTGACGAGTTCCTTGAGATCGACGTCCGCACGGATGCGCGCAGAGAGATCCTGCTCCCACGACATGGGAGCATTGTAGGGCGCGGGCACCGCTCCGGGCGGCACTTGGGGCGGGCCCGAATGAACAGGTGCTGCCCTTCGCGGATTGAACCCGCGTTCTTGAGACGCCAACGGTTGGCC